>JBKJZU010000545.1:0-4146 GCA_046715015.1 Micropepsaceae bacterium | reverse complement strand
GACCGATGGCCACGCCGAGTGCGACGAGTTCGCCGGTGGAGACGGCCGCGAATGTGTCCACGCTCATGCGTGGCGGTCTTCGGCGAGAGGCCTAAACACGAAAATCGAATCCGTTAGATGCGTTTGCTTCGCAGATTTCCGCCACTCTATCCGTTTGGAATGCGTTTGGAATCCGTTTGGGAAGCGTTTGAGATCGATAAAGCGAAAAAACGAATCCGTCTGATGCGTCGGCGTCGCGGAGTTCCGCCACTTTATCCGTCTGCAATCCGTCTGCGAAGCGTCTGCGAAGCGTCTGACTTCCGCTAAGCGCACGGTCTCGCACGGACGCATGCCGCCCCACCCTTTGCGGATCGGCCCGCAAATCGCCGTTGATCCAGATGCACATTGTCAAGTTGCGGCCGCGATCACCATAGGACCGGGGCGATGCTATCGAAGCTGCAATTCTTATAACTGTTCTATATAAAAGTCAAGCGAATATTAGACACATGCGTCAAGTCGTCTGCGACAGAAACGAAATACCTGACATGAGGTGTCAGGTATCACCCCTTAAGTTGTGCTCGAAAAGGGACGACAGCGTTCGCGCGGCAATTTCGGGAGACATGACGATGACCACCAACGATGCGTCCGCCGTACACGACTTCGACTTTCTGGCTGGGGAATGGCGCGTGGAGCATCGCCGGCTCAAAGAGCGGCTCGCCGGAAGCACGGAGTGGATCGCGTTTTCGGGCACGTCGAAGGCGCAGCCCGTCATGGGCGGTGCGGCGAATATCGACGACAATTTTCTCGACCTGCCGGGCGTCGCCTATCGCGCGGTGACACTGCGCGCCTTTGATCGGGAAACATCGCTGTGGTCGATCTGGTGGCTGGACGGGCGCACGCCGCAGGCGCCCCTCGACCCGCCGATGCGCGGGCGTTTCGACGACGGCGTCGGTCTTTTCCTGGCGGACGACACGTTCAACGGCAAACCGATCCGCGTGCGTTTCATTTGGTCGCGCATCACGCCTACGTCCGCGCGCTGGGAGCAGGCGTTTTCGTCCGACGCCGGAAAGACGTGGGAGACGAACTGGATCATGGATTTCACGCGCGCATAAGCGAGCTTGCGGTCCATGGCCTTTAAGCGCTTGCGCCTGGATTCTATGCCGGGCGTGATGCGGCCGGAAGCAAGCATCGGCCTTTGGGCCGAACGCGTCCCCCAATTTTCGAGCAGATGTGCCCGGGAAATGAGCACCGGCAAGGTTGACGCGGGGCGTGTGGGCGATGCCTTCTCACACCCATGGAACCAGCGAAGAGCGAGCGGGCACGACCCACCGTCGTCAGCAATCGGGCGCGGCCGGGGATGGACAAGCCGTTTGCCGACTACGCCTTGGGCGCAGCATGGGACGAAATGTTCGCCTCGGACGGCGTGCCGCGCGCGCATGCCGCAGCGCTTTATCAAGCGCTGACGACGCTTCCGGCGGACGAACTGGTGCGCCGGCAGCAGGCTTGCGACCAGTCGTTTCTGCACCAGGGCATCACGTTCACGGTCTATGGGCACGAGGAAGCGACGGAGAAGATTATTCCGACCGACCTTCTGCCGCGCATCGTGCCGGGGGCGGAGTGGGACAGACTGGAGCGCGGGTTGCGCCAGCGGCTGACGGCACTGAACCTGTTCCTCAAGGACATATACAACGAAGGCAAGATCCTCAACGACGGGGTCGTGCCGCGCGATCTGGTCTATGGGTCGAAGCACTATCTGCGCTCCATGCGCGGAGTGAACGTGCCGCTCGACGCGTACGTCAACGTCTGCGGCACCGACATCATCCGCGGCGAGGACGGCAATTTCGTCGTGCTGGAAGACAATCTGCGCGTGCCGTCGGGCGTGTCATACATGCTTGCAAACCGCGAGGTGGTGAAGCGCGCGTTCCCCGATCTCTATCGCGCCTGCAACGTCCGGCCGATCGAGGCCTATGCGCAGGAGTTGCTCACCACGCTGAAAGAGCTCGCCGTCGGATTTCGCGACGAGCCGCGGATCGTTCTGCTGACACCGGGCATCTTCAACTCAGCCTACTACGAGCACGCGTTCTTGGCGCGGCAGATGGGTGTCGAGCTGGTCGAGGGGCGCGACCTTCTGGTGCACGACAACATCGTCTATATGCGCACGACGTCGGGCGTGAAGCGCGTGGACGTGATCTACCGGCGCATCGACGACGATTTCGTCGATCCGCTGGCGTTCCGGCACGACTCGGCCTTGGGCGTTGCGGGGCTGATGAACGCTTACCGCGCGGGCAACGTTGTCGTGGCGAACACGATCGGGACGGGCGTGGCGGACGACAAGGCGGTCTATTCGTATGTGCCGGCGATCATTCGCTATTACCTGGGCGAAGAGTCGTTGCTCGGCATCGTCGAGACGCATCGCTGCCGCGAACCGGCGGCGCTTACCCATGTGCTCGACAATCTAGACACGATGGTGGTGAAGGCCGTCGGCGAAAGCGGCGGCTATGGGATGTTGGTCGGCCCGCATGCGTCGGCTGCGGAACGCGAAGCGTTCGGCGAGCGCGTGAAGGCCGATCCGGACAACTATATCGGCCAGCCCACCATTCAGCTTTCGACGGCGCCGTGTTTCGTCGGTTCGGGGATCGAGGCCCGGCACGTGGATTTGCGTCCTTACGTCCTGACCGGACGCGACACGCGGCTGGTGCCGGGCGCGTTGACGCGCGTTGCGTTGAAGCGCGGCAGCTTGGTCGTCAACTCCAGCCAGGGCGGCGGGTCGAAAGACACGTGGGTGGTGGGATGATCGGCGGCGCGGGCATGCTTTCGCGGGTGGCGGATTCGCTTTACTGGATGGCCCGGTATCTTGAGCGGGCGGAGCACAGCTCGCGCGTGCTCGCGGTCAAGCTTGAGGCCATGCTGGACCAGACGCCGGAGGATGCGGCGGAGGCTTGGGTGCGTGTCGTGGGCGCGCTGGCCTGGCCGATGACGGACGACGTGCAAGGCCAACCGATCGAGATTGCGCGCCAGCTCACACTCGACAAGGCGCACCGCTCCAGCATCATGTGCTCGGTCAAGCTTGCGCGCGACAACGCGCGACAGGTGCGCGAGCTTATCTCCACCGAGATGTGGGGGCAGCTCAATCAGCAGTATCTGCGCCTGACCGCACACGACGCGCCGCAACAGTGGAAGGCGCAGCCGGTCGAGTTTTTGCGCAACATCGCGGACGACTTTCTGCTGTTTGCGGGCATCACGGATTCGACGATGCGCCACGGCGAGGGCTGGCATTTCATTCAACTGGGCCGCCACATCGAGCGGGCGCTGCTGGTCAGCCGGTTGCTCGACCTGCACTTCGGCGAGATGCCGAACGACGTGCCGCATGAGGTGCGCGCGCCGCGTTACTTCGAGTGGATCACGTTGTTGAAGCAGGCAACCGCGTTCGAGGCCTATTGCAAGGTCTACACGGCGGACGTTCAGCCGGCGAAGATCGCCGAGTTCCTGGTGTTCGATCCGGAGTTCCCGCATTCGATCCGTTTTGCGGTCGACGGCATCCAAAAGGAGTTGCGGCATCTGGGACCCGGCGGCGCTGTCGCCAAGCGCATGCAAGCTGAACGTTTGGCGGGACGCCTCAAGGCGACCCTCGACTACGGACAGATCGACGAATTGATGGCGGGAGATATCGACGGCTTCCTGCGCGGCATCCAAACGTCGTGCAAGCAGATTCACCAGGCGGTGTACGACGCGTTCGTCGGTTACGCCGTCGACGAACTTTTGCCGGGGTAAGGGGCTCCCATGTTCTATTCCATCCGACATGTGACGCGGCACCGGTACGACGCGCCGGTGCGCGAGAGCGTGATGCAGCTTTACATGCAGCCGAAGAGCGAAGGGGCGCAGCGCCTGCAATCGTTTCAGGTGGCGACGCACCCACGCGCCGGCTTGCAGGCCTATACCGACCATTTCGGCAACGCGGTCTATCACTTCGACGTGCCGGGCGAGCATCAGGAGCTGACCGTCGAGGCCGATGCCGAGGTCGAGGTGACGCCAATGCCGGCGCCACCCGAATGGGTCGATGGATCGGCGTGGCAGACGTTGGCGTCGCCGCAATTCCGTAGCGAGAACTACGACATGCTGGCGCCGCACGGCATGGCGCGTGTGACGCCGGCACTGACGGTGTTCTTG
>JBKJZU010000544.1:0-5258 GCA_046715015.1 Micropepsaceae bacterium | reverse complement strand
CGAATCCGTAACAACGTAACATTGGCGGCGTTCTGCGGATACCGGCGTAACAGCGGCGTAACTTGCCGTAACTTACCGTAACTTGCGTCACGCTCCTGGCGCACCTCTCCCGCAAGCCTCACCGGTGGACCATGAGCCGGGCGATTGTTTCCGATCAACAATGTCAAGTCGCAGCCGCCGGGCCCGCGCCGAACGCAAGTCCCGGGGAAGGCTGTATAATTACCGCGTATCATGTCAAAAGTCGATGCGACGACATCGCAGCGGCAAGGTGCGCGAGGCTCAGGGATTGAGCGAGCGCGGCCGACGGCAGCTTCCGCGTCACCACGATCAAGCCTTCGGGTTACAATGTCCCCGGTATCGGTGTGCGCACGCCGCACCTGCACTGGAAGATCGCCGCAGGCGCGCGCAAGCTGACGACGCAAAGCTATTTCCCGAACGAACCGCAAAACGACACGGACGCGTTGATGCGCAACATGGGCGCGCGGGCGCGCGAGCTCATCGTGCGGACCGCGAACGCCGCCGAAGCGGGCGCGCTCGGCTTTGCGTGGGATATCGTGCTGCCAGCGTAAGTATGCGGTGGCTTTGTTTGGCACCGCATGGGCAAGGAAAACCTGGCTCCTCCTGTGGTGGAACCCCGACTGGCGCTGGGCATCGCGCGCGAAGATCCCTACCTCTGCCTCACATGCGCCTCTTCCGCCAAGAAACTCCCACGACTGGCGCGCCCGTGCTGAAGCGCGTCGCGAAGGCGCTTTAGCCGAGTTCGGCGCTCGACTGGATGGAGTGGGTTCCAGTCCGCCACATTTCAGCGCGGAGACGGTGCTATTGTCGCCTCCTTCATGGGAGGAAAAACAACAATGAAACTTTCAGCGGTATTGTGCGCCTCGATTTTCGCATTGGCACTCGCCGCCGACGGCGTGATCGCGGCGCCCGCCGTTCAACGCAGCCAGTCGCCCGCCAGCTTCAAGATCGGCACCGCGGCTGGAACCACGGAATTGGACTGCACCAAGCAGGGCGGCAAGGTCGCAACCGCCACTGACGGCGCTAAGTGGTGCGTCATCGGGGGCACCGCGGGTAGGTTTAAGTGCCTCGTTTATAAGCCCGGCCACCAGGGAGACGATCGCTACTGCAGCCAAGGGGTAAATGTGCCGGACTAGCCTTTTTAGAGGCCGCTCGCATTATCGAAGCGCAAGCTTAGGCGGCTTGCGCTTCTTGCGTTTCGGCTTTGGCTGAGTTGGTGCGCGTCCAATCTTGCCTAGAGCCTTGTCGAAAGCTGCTTCCGATTCATCGCAGCCCAGGCAAGCTTCTTAAAAGTTCGGTGTTGACTCTTGTTTGGCGTGGTTTGTTTCATCTGAGCCATGGCCTTGCTTTTCGAAAGAAAAGACGCGGAGCATCAGCGGATTCGCAGACTTCTCGAGTACGCCGAGGACGAAAGTCGGACACCGGGACACGCCGATCTCGGACACCCTACTCCTGTGCCACGTGTGCCGCTTCAGCAGGTGCTAGGCGCGGCCGGTCACTGCGGTTTTCGCAGCCATGACGAGCAGCGGGAGCCAGCTTGCCAGGAACGCGAGCGTTTGGGCTTGGATCCATTTCAGGTCTGCGAACATCAGCGTGACGCCGATGATCGGCAGGCACAGGAGCGCGCCGAGGATCCGGCGTTTGTGTGCTGCCGTGAAGCAGAGCGCGGCGAGCAGCAGCGCGTTCAGCCCTAAGCTGAAGAATTTGATCCATGCGGCCGTGCTGCTTTTGGCGAGGCGCTCGGGCGTGGGTGTGAGTTCGGGCGTGTAGGCCAACAGGTTCAGCGTCTCCACGTAGTCGGCGCCGGCTGCCACGATGGCGAGCGCGATCGCGCCCCACGCGAACGGACGGCCTTCGCCGCCGCTCAAGAACAGCGCGGCGAAAGCTACGAACGCTGTGTAAGCCGGGATGAAGAGCCAAACGTCGATCGTGTTCACCGCGTCGAGGGCCGCGATCACTTTCGGGCGGCAATCGCTTCCCGCGGGACCGAAGACCGCATCGAGGTCAGCTTGCGTGCGCGCGAGCTCGAACAGCAGGACGGCTTCGTTCTTTGCGCACGTGCCGGCGGCTTTCACATCGGGCAAGTTCTGGAAGATCGCGAAGGTCGCGAGCGCAGCGATGCCCGCCAGCGTCGTTAGAACGGCCCAGGTGCGGGTCATGCATTTTTCCTCAACAGCATCGGCGGCTTGCCGCGTCTTTCTTTCACCCGGCAATGAGCTGCTTCAGCCGGGTGCGCAATGCTTCGTTTTCGCAAAAAAAGCGATGGCACCGAGCCCGGCACGTCCGCGTCAAGCGAGCGTCGCGCCGACGCGACGTGGCCGGAACGTCCGATTTGGCCGCAACTACGTGCAGGATTGGTGCGTTTTCCCCGCGCGGTTGTTGGGGAAATGCCCCCGTATCGGGAGCGCACGACACTCTTGCACGTTGCACTAGAGCCACGCCACCGGGGGCGTTAGCTCGCGATCACAGCGCGCAACCGCGAGGCGAATAGTTCTCCGAAACCGCGAGTGCGACTGCACTTTCATCGCCGGAAAAAAAATTCGGACTAGCGGTGTCATGCTGTCCCTTCAAATGGCACCACATCGTCTGCGCGTGCGCCCCTGCGGTTGCCAATCCACAGGCTATGCTCTCCTAAAGATCAACACGCACTGATTGCGGGCACGCAGTTGCACTGTTAGCTTTTCTGCCTGGGTTTTATTTGGGGGACACCATGAAGGCGTATTTGCGCGGCACTGCGGCTGCGGCGGCGTTGCTTGTCGGCGCGGCCACGGCCGATGCCGGCCAACTCTATTTCTCCGTGTTCGGCGGCGCTCATTTCGGGAACGACATCGATCCGGTGACCGGCGGCGGCGGCGTGGTGAACGCCGGCCGCACGGAAGTGGTGACCCACCAGCTTCCGGCGCCGCATCCGCATACGCTGGCCTTCGTATTCACGGCGGTCACGAACTTCACGATGACGGGCGCAGACGCCGACTCCGGCTTCGTGGTTGGCGCCTCGGTCGGGCGCGAGTACGACAACATCATTCCGGGACTACGCTTGGAGCTTGAGGTTTCGCTTCGCCAAAACAAATTCGGACTTGCCACACTCTCCGGCGGCGGTACCGACACCGACACTGCGTCCAGCGTCTATGCGCCCGGCGGCAACATCACCCATCCCGCGAGCCTGACGCCCGTGCCCCCGCTCGTTCCGGTTGGGCCTAACACGGCGTTCGCACCCGGCACCGGCACGTTTGCGTTCGCGGCCGACTTTGCGACGAATTTCACCGTTGCCGACGAAGGCCAGGTGCAGACCTGGGCCTTGATGGCGAACGCGTGGTTCGACCTCGGCAACTCCAGCAGTTTCACGCCGTATATCGGCGGCGGCATCGGCTACGCGATCTCGAAGTTCGACGGCGGTGCGGTCTATGACGGCGTCGACGGCAACTTTGCTTGGCAACTGGGTGCGGGCATCAACGTCGCGGTGTCGGACGATACGGCGCTCGGGCTTGGCTACCGATACTTCGACGCCGGTGACGTGCAGCTCTCGCTACCTACACCCGCGGGCACGCCGACGACGGCAGAGCAGGATGTGAACGGCAGCGCCGTTCTTCTGCAACTCACGCACAAACTGAACTGACGCCAAGGACACTCGGGGGACATCACGATGAAAGAACTCATGACGCGTCTGCGGCGCTCGACAGTGGTGCCGGTTTTTGCAGCGGGGCTCGTCGCCTCGATCGGGCCGATGGGCTCCGCGCTTGCGGCGACGTCCGTGCCGAACCCGCCCACGCCGGGGACGTATTTCTTCAACCAAACGGATCAATTGACCGGCGTGGACGCGGCAACGGTCCAAGCCAACATCGCATTGCTGACAGAGGATCCACTTTACAAAATTGTGGACGGGGACGACGAGGCAACAGCTGCAGCCAAGACTGCGGCGCTTCAGGTGGCGATCAACAACTATATGGCCAGTGTCGGCGCCGCGGCGCCTTGTGCAGAGCAGCTCGATCCCGTCGCTTTCGGGTTGGACGTCGCCAGCGCCGCAACGGACGCGGCCGGCCTCATCGCCGAGGCGATCGGCGCCGTGTTCATCATCAGCGAAATCCCCGGCATCATCATTCAAGCGGTCGGCGTTGGCTTGAACATCGGCAGCATCGTGGTCGAAGGCATCCAGATGGGGCAACCGAACTGTAACGCCGAGTTCACGGGCACGATCGTCGCGCATTCGAACATCGCGGCGAATATGGGCATCACGGCACACAACGGACGGATCAACCTCGGCGATTCGACGGGCGCGAACTATACGGACGGCATCACGCTTGGCGGCGGCTCGCTGCTCGGCGCGGGCTTCGGCGGCTCGCAGGCGTCCACGGGCAATGCGAACGCGATCGCCGTCGGCAACGGCGCGAATGCATCGCAGTCGGGCAGCATGGCGCTCGGCCTCGCCGCGCAAGCCACCGGGGTCAACTCGACCGCGGCGGGCAACGGCGCACTCGCGAGCGGCGCGAACTCGAGCGCGGTCGGCAACGGCGCACAGGCAACGGGCGCGAATTCGAGCGCATTCGGCAACGGCGCGCTGGCCACAAACACCAATGCCAGCGCCTTCGGCAACGGTGCGAACGCCAGCGGCGCCAACGCGACCGCCGTCGGCAACGGTGCCATCGCGTCAGGCTCAAATGCCTCGGCTTTCGGTAACGGCGCCAATGCGGGCAACGCGAATGCGACTGCGGTCGGCACTTTGGCTTCTGCAGGCGGAACGAACGCTTCGGCGTTCGGCAGTTCGGCCAGCGCAAGCGGCGCGTCGAGCACGGCAGCCGGCCATTCGAGCGTCGCAAGCAACACCAACACGTCGGCCTATGGCCGGGCCGCGACGGCCTCCGGCGTCAACGCTTCGGCGTTCGGCAATGCGGCGGGCGCAAGCGGGGCTTCGAGCACGGCGGCGGGCGACGCCAGCGTCGCGAACAACACAAACACGTCGGCCTATGGACGTGCGGCGACGGCCTCCGGCGTCAATGCTTCGGCATTCGGCAATGCGGCGGGCGCAAGCGGGGCTTCGAGCACGGCGGCAGGCGACGCGAGCGTCGCGAGCAACACGAACACGTCGGCCTATGGACGTGCGGCGACTGCCTCTGGTGTGAACGCCTCGGCGTTCGGCAACGCGGCGGGCGCCAGCGGCGCGTCGAGCACGGCCGGCGGCGACGGCAGCGTCGCGAATAATACCAACACGTCCGCCTATGGACGTGCGGCGACGGCCTCCGGCG
>JBKJZU010000543.1:0-4479 GCA_046715015.1 Micropepsaceae bacterium | reverse complement strand
GCGCCGCCGGTGTACGGGTCGGCCAGTACATAGCGCGGGGTGACGTCGCACTTCGTCGCAATCGCTTTCGTGGTGCCGTGGATGCGCCCGATCGCGGCGTCGCCGCCGGGGCGTTGCACGGTGTCAGCCATGACAGTCGAGTCGTATTGTTCGTAGATCCAGCGCCGGCTTGCGAGATCGGGCGTCGCCACGAGTTTCGCCAGCGTTTCGGTGATCGACTTGGGTTCGGGAATGTCGCCGAGCGGCTTCGGACGTTCGGGTTCGGTCCACGGGCGCTCGTAGAGCGGGGCTTCGTCGGCGAGGGCCGCCACCGGAATGTCGGCGACGGTTTCGCCTTTGAACTTCAGAACCAGGCGCTTTGTGTCGGTCGTGATGCCGATGATTGCGAAGTCGAGTTCCCATTTCTTGAAGATTTTTTCGGCTTCTGGCTCGCGCCCCGGCTTCAAGACCATGAGCATGCGCTCCTGGCTTTCGGAGAGCATCATCTCGTACGGCGTCATGCCTTTCTCGCGGCAGGGCACTTTGTCGAGATCCAGCTCGATGCCCGAGCCGCCTTTGTCCGCCATCTCGCACGACGAGGAAGTAAGGCCGGCGGCGCCCATGTCCTGAATGCCGACGATGGCGTCGGTTGCCATCAGTTCGAGGCAGGCTTCGAGCAGCAGCTTTTCGGTGAACGGATCGCCGACCTGGACGGTGGGGCGCTTTTCGTCGGACGCGTCGTCGAACTCGGCCGAGGCCATCGTCGCGCCGTGAATGCCGTCGCGGCCTGTCTTGGAGCCGACATAGACGACGGGGTTGCCGGAGCCCTTCGCCGCGGAGAGGAAAATCTTGTTCGTCTTCGCGAGGCCGACGCACATCGCGTTGACCAGGATGTTGCCGTTGTAGGCCTTGTGAAAGTTCACTTCGCCCGCGACCGTCGGCACGCCCATGCAGTTGCCGTAGCCGCCGATGCCGGCGACGACACCGGAGACCAGGTGCTGCGTCTTCGGGTGGTTTGGCTCACCGAAGCGCAACGCGTTCAGCATCGCGATCGGGCGCGCACCCATCGTGAAGACGTCGCGCATAATGCCGCCGACGCCGGTCGCGGCACCTTGATACGGCTCGATGAACGAGGGGTGGTTGTGGCTTTCCATCTTGAAGATGATCGCGTCGCCGTCGCCGATGTCGATGACGCCCGCGTTCTCGCCCGGGCCTTGGATCACCCAGGGCGCGCTGGTCGGGAGCTTCTTCAGATGCACGCGCGAGGATTTGTAGGAGCAGTGCTCGCTCCACATCACGGAGAAGATCCCGAGTTCGGTCAGGTTCGGTGCGCGGTTTAGGACGCGCAAAACGTGCTTCCACTCGTCTTCGCTTAGGCCGTGGTCGATCGCGTGGGTGAGGGTTGCTTCGGTCACGAGAGGGCGCTCACCAAGCTGTCGAAAATTCCCTTGCCGTCGGTCGAGCCCAACAGCGGGTCGGCGTGGCGTTCAGGATGGGGCATCAGCCCCAAAATCGTGCGCTTATCATTGAAGATGCCGGCGATGTTGCGTGCGGCGCCGTTGGGGTTTTCGCCTTCGACATAGCGGAAGGCGACTTGGCCTTCGCCCTCGATGCGGTCCAGTGTTTCCTTGTCGGCGTAGTAGTTGCCGTCGCCATGGGCGACAGGAACGTTGATCACCTGACCCGGCTTGTAGCCAGCAGTGAACATCGTGTTCGCACCTTCAACGGTCATGTGCACGTCGCGCGAGGCGAATTTCAGGTGCGCGTTGCGCATCAGCACGCCGGGCAGCAAGCCGGTTTCGCAGAGGACCTGGAAGCCGTTGCAGATGCCGAGGACCGGCGTTCCCTTCTTCGCGCGCGCGATGACGTCGCGCATGATCGGCGAGTGGGCGGCCATCGCGCCGCAACGCAGATAGTCGCCGTAGGAGAAGCCGCCGGGCAGCACGATCAGGTCGAGATCGTCGGGCAGGCTTGCGTCCTGGTGCCAGACCATCTTGGGCGGCGAACGGTTCGCTTGGGTGAGGGCTGTCGCGACGTCGCGGTCGCAATTGGAGGCGGGGAAGACGACAACGGCCGCTTTCACGGGCGTGATTCTCCTGGAGCGCTGAGGCGGGCTTTAGATAGCCATTCGACGGCGGAAAGGCGAGGGTGCGGGCGTGCGATAAAAAGATACCGCCCCCACTGCGGGGCGGTATTTTCTTACTGCGTCAGCTCGTCAGCGCCTGCGGTTGTTTCATGTAGTCGTTCAGGCGCTCTTGCAGTTTGCGGCTGATGTCGGCACCCCAGCTGCGGCCGATCTCGGAGATTTCGCGCTGCAATTCCGCCTGGTGTTCGCGCAGGTGACGTCCGGCCGGCGAGCGGTGGAAGGCCGCGATCTCGCGCATCTCGGCGGCGGTGAAGCGACGCGCCCACGCGCCGGCCATCTGCGAGAGCAGCCGGTTCACGCCGTGCGTCATTTCCGTGCGCATCGAGCTTTCGATCACCCGGCGCGTGTCGGACGTGATGCCGGGGAACTGCGTCTGCAGCGCCGCCATCTGTGCCGGAATTACGCGGTCGATCTGTTCCATGACCGACTTGCGGCCGCCCATGGCCTCAAGCAGATCCAACGCGGCCGCCATGCGCGCATTCATTTCGGATTGCGCGACCGCCGGTTTGGCTGCGGGCGCTGCCGCGGCCACGAACGGCGACGCCAACATCGCAAGGCACGTCACGCTTAAGACGAAGATGGAGTTCGTCATCAGCCCCTACCCAATATGTTTAGTTACCCATTCTTCCTGCTGGCCGGACGCTTCCCACGGCGTCCGGCTTTCGTCACGTCACTTCAATTCTATTGCGTAATTTTCGATCACGGTGTTTGCGAGAAGCTTTTCGCACATCTCAGACAGCTTAGAACGCGCACGGGCCTGATCGGTTTCCGCAAGTTCGATTTCGATCACTTTGCCTTGACGCACGTCGTTCACGCCGGCGAAGCCCAAACGGTCGAGTGCTTGTCCGATCGCTTTCCCTTGCGGATCGAGCACACCCGATTTCAGCATCACTGTAACGCGCGCTTTCATTTGACGAGCACCGGTCCCTTTCGCTCCGGATTCTGGACTTCAGTCAAAATACCCAAACGTCTTGCGACTTCACTATAGGCTTCCGTGACACCACCCAGATCTCTGCGGAACCGATCCTTGTCCAACTTCTCGTTGGTCTTAACGTCCCAGAGCCGCATCGAATCCGGACTGATTTCGTCAGCCAGAATGACACGCATCATGTCTTGTTCCCAGTGCCTTCCGAATTCAATTTTGAAATCCACAAGTCTAATCCCCACACCAAGGAACAACCCTGAGAGGAAGTCATTGATTCGAATCGCCAGTGCAGTGATGTCGTCAAGTTCTTGCGGTGTCGCCCAACCGAAAGCCGTGATGTGTTCCTCGGTTACCATCGGGTCATGCAACTTGTCGTTCTTCAGGAACAATTCGATAATCGATCGCGGGAGTACCGACCCTTCGTCGAGGCCCAGACGTTTCGCCAGCGATCCGGCAGCGACGTTGCGCACGACAACTTCGAGGGGAATTATTTCGACGGCGCGGATCAATTGCTCGCGCATGTTCAAGCGGCGGATGAAGTGATTGGGCACGCCGATCTGCGTCAGCTGCATCATCAAATATTCGCAGATACGATTGTTGAGGACGCCCTTGCCTTCGAGGACAGCCGTCTTCGTCGCGTCGAACGCGGTCGTGTCGTCCTTGAAGTATTGGATCAGCGTATCGGGCTCGGGTCCTTCGTAGAGGATCTTCGCCTTGCCCTCATAGACGAGCTTGCGGTTTTTCATCTGCCTATCCGGGTTTGCGGCCTTTGCTAGGGCCAATGCCATTAATGGCTAAGCGCCCGCATAAGGGTGTTGAATGACCCTCGGCGAGCGCTATCTGACAGTAGCGCAAATGCGGCCTTTGGCACAATGCGGGCGTTGCGCGATATGTCGCCCTTACCCTAGTGTCCGGCCAAACGCTCAAGGAGAAGAACATGTCCGGATTCGACAAGCGCCGCGAAGGTTACGAGAGCAAATTCGCCCACGACGAAGACCTGAAATTCAAGGCGATGGCGCGCCGGAACAAGCTTTTGGGCCTGTGGGCGGCCGAGAAAATGGGCCTCTCGGGCGAGGCTGCCGACGCCTATGCAAAAGAGGTCGTGAAGGCCGATTTCGAGGAGGCGGGTGACGAGGACGTTTTCCGCAAGGTGCGCGGCGATCTCGACGCCAAGAAGGTGACCGTCTCGGACCACCAAATCCGGCGCGAGATGGAAGACTTGATGGCGACCGCCGTCGAGCAAATTATGTCGACGAAATAGAGCGACGTTCAGGCGCGTTTCCGGTAATTGTTCTCCCCAGATTATTTCAGGGGACGCGATGATGCGCGCATTCGCCTTGGGCGTGTTGAGCCTGGTTCTAACGGCGGTCGCTTATGCCGAGGCCGGCTGGGGTTACTACGGCGGCGATCAAGGCGGGATGCGCTACAG
>JBKJZU010000542.1:0-2655 GCA_046715015.1 Micropepsaceae bacterium | reverse complement strand
GTACATGGCGGTCGATGACGGGATGCGAGATGCGTCCTGCCTTCGCCTTCAACAAAACCTCGGGCGTCACGCGCCGAAGCGATTCGACCGACGTCGCGCCCACCGATGTCGCGAAGGCGACGCCATCCCGCTCTGCGTTGGCGAGAAGGTATTGCGGTGCAAGTTGCACGGGCTCGAAGAAGCCACCGCTTTGCCCGATCGCGCGATGGAACAATCCTTTCGCAAGCGGCGAGGCCATCAAAATGTTGACCGACATTGCCCCCGACGACTGCCCCGCGATCGTGACGCGGCCCGGATCGCCGCCGAACGCACCGACATTGCGCTGAACCCACTGCAACGCGGCGAGTTGATCGAGAAAGCCGTAGTTGCCGGAACTCTTTTGCACCGTCTCTGCGCTCAACTCGGGATGCGCCAGAAATCCAAACGCTCCGAGCCGATAGGCGACGGTGACGACGACGATGCCTTGCCGCGCCAGTCTGTCGCCCCAATAAAGCGGCATCGACGCCGATCCGTTCGTAAAGCCGCCGCCGTGAATCCAAACGAGCACCGGCAGCTTGGCCGCTGGGTTGGCCGCAGGCGTCCAAACGTTCAAGTAGAGGCAGTCCTCGCTCGTCCGCCCAAGCACTTCGCCGGGCATGGAAACGCCGTTCTGCAGGCATGACGGCGCAAACGCGGTCGCGGGCCGGACGCCGGTCCACGCACCCACGGGCTGGGGCGCGCGCCAACGCAGCGCTCCAACTGGCGGCGCGGCAAACGGGACGCCCTTGTAGACTTCGACGCCACTCTCCCGCACCCCCGAGACAAGCCCGCCATCCACTTTGACGGGATCGGCGGCGGCACTGCCGAGCGCCAAGAAGAATGCCAACCCTGCGATGCGAAAACTCCACATCATGATCACCTCGTTCGCGTTCCGATCATGTGACGGCAAACAGCGAAAAACGGCAGCGCTTTGTGCACCGTTCTATCCCCCGCCGGACACGTTTCGTCACAAATCCGTGCATCTGGCGCGACTGGACAGCGAAGCCAAGCCCATCCCACAATCCCCAAATGACAAAAGCAGCCTTCATCGACAGCAGCCGCGAGATCGCGCTCGGCACGGTTTATTGGTTCGTGTTTCTCGTGGCCCTTGAGCCCGAAAATCTGGTTCGCGCGACGCACTGGAATCTTGAAGCGGCACGAATGTTCGGCGCCAGCATTTTGGCCGGCCTCGCAACCCCGCTGGTGATGAGTCTCGTTCGGCGCTATCCGGTCGAGGCGGACCGGTTGTGGCGTCGCGTCTTGCTCCATTCGACGAGCGCGATGGGAATTGCGTTTGTTCTCGTCGCCGTTTCCTGCGTCCTCGCGCCGATGATTGGCGTCGGCGACACGCGGCCCTTTCTCGTCGCGCTGCCCGATCAAATAGCCGCAAATTGGCTGCTGCTCGGGTTCAGTTTGATGGCCATGATCGGGGTGGCACACGCGGTCCGTTACCAGGCGCAACTGCGGGTGCAAACGGACTACAGGGCCGCGACTACGCAGTACTTAAGCGACATCACCATCGGCACACGGGGGCGCGTGATTTCGATCGACCTGGCCTCGATCGATTGGATCGAAACGCAGGGCAACTACGTCGCGCTGCACGAAGGCTCAAAAACGCACCTGTTCCGCGAAACGCTCGCCGCCTTCGAGCCCAAGCTCGATCCGCAGCGTTTCGTGCGCATCCATCGCCGCGTCCTGGTCGCAGCCGATCGCGTGCGCGAGATCGCGCCGCTTGCGAACGGCGACGGCCTCGTCCGTCTCGCCGACGGTACGGAACTGCGTCTCAGCCGAAACCACCGCAAGCGGCTGCACGAAGCCGTCCGTCTTCCGTGACGCCGACGAACGAGCCGCCGGATCGAGAGCAAGAATTCCGCCGGATCATCGAAGCCGATCCCGCCGTCGCTGCCTTGCTTGCGGCTATGCGAACATTCGAAGCGTCCGACCTCTGCCTCGTGAGCGGCGTACTGTTCCAAACTGTCTGGAACGTCCTCGACGGCAAGCCGCGCGGTCACGGCATCCGCGACTATGACCTGTTCTACTTCGATCCCGACACCTCGGAGGAGGCCGAAGACCGCTGGATCAAACGTGCCGCCAGCCACTTTGCGTTCGCCGGTCGCGAGGTTCAACTTCGCAATCAAGCGCGGGTCCACCTCTGGTACCCAAAGAAATTCGGTGTGCCTTATCCCCGGCTCGACTGCGCCTGCGACGGCGTCCGCCAGTTCCTGATCACCGCGCGCATGGTCGCGATCCGGCCACAATCGAATGGTGATTTGGAGCTGTTCGCGCCCGTTGGCCTCGACGACATCTTCGATCGCGTGATCCGCCCGAACCCGCTCTGGCGGGGTCCGCAACGTCCGGAGTATCTGGTGAAGGCGAAGCGCTACAGGCAAGATTGGCCGTCCCTGACGATGGCCGGAAAGGAAGCCGCATGATCGCCCGCATGGTCGCAGCCCTCGTTCTTGGCGCCGCGCTGGCCCTCTCGGCGAACGCCGTCGACAAGGTGCTGCGGTTGAAGCCGATGGACGAAGGTCCGCGCGACGCCTCGTTCCGGAAGTTCCGCGCCGAGTTCAAGGCGATCGTCGCGCGCAAAGACGCGAAGGCATTGATGAAGATCGTGATGCCGAACATCCAGAACTC
>JBKJZU010000541.1:0-3846 GCA_046715015.1 Micropepsaceae bacterium | reverse complement strand
ACGTGTTTCGGGGGAATGATTCGATGCGGCCCGGCGTTCCGTGGAATGTGAAGGGTATTGAGGCAGAAGCGCGCGACATGGCGCAGCTGGCAGCGCGCCGTAGTGGCGTCAGCCTCGGTGAATATCTGAGCCAACTGATCATGACCGAAGGGCGTTCGAGCGGCTCTCTCGGACATGGATATCCACAGCAGCAATTCGTGCCTGGGGACGGAACGTACGGACCGCAACCGCAGCCGCAGTTCGAACCGCCGCCGCCGAGCCTGCGTTATCCGCACCTCTTCCCACAGGGTAATGCGCAAGGTTACGCACAGCCGCAGCAGCAGCCCTATCAGCCATTGAATCCGCATATGGGGTTCCCGCAAGCACGGCCACAGCCGCAGCAACCGCAACAGCAGCCGTCATTCGACTCGCAGCTGCGCGGTAGCGAGTTTCAAATCGTGGCGCATGGTTTGCGCGATCTCGCCGACCGGCTTGAGAGTTCGGAACGCCGTGCGCAAACGGCGATCGCGACCGTGAACCAATCGGTCGCGGCGATGCAGGATCGTATCGATGCGGGCGAGCGCGTGAAGCAGCTCGCCGATGTCGCGTTCATGAGCGCGGCCGACGCGTTGGCGCAATCGGCGCGCGATCAAGGGTCGGCGTTCGAAAGCCTCGAGACGACCGTGCGCAGCGTGCAGAAGCGCTTGATCGACATCGAGAACGGTCGCGCGGAGTGGCCGGGCAGAGAATCCGTTACGCGTCTTGAGAACGCGCTGACGCAGCTGCAGAAGCGGCTTGTCGAAATGGAAGCGGCGAACAAGCCGGACTCCGTTCAGAAGGACCAGTTCGCGCGGCTCGAGATCACGTTGAACCACTTGCAGAAGCGCCTCGCCGAAATGGAAACGGCGCGCGGGGACTTTCCGAACAAGGACGCGTTGGTGCGCATGGAAGCCTCGATCGCCGAGGTTCGCCACGGGGTCATCGAGAACGAGAAGCGTTCGCGGGACGACATGACCCAGTTGGCGCGCTTCATGCGCGAACTGGGCAATCGCGTCGATACGACGGAGCGGAATTTTGCAAGCGGTGGCAACGGCGTTGCGGCGCGGCTCGATTCGCTTGAGGCGCGTTCGACGTCGATGTTCGACGAAATGCGCGGACAGCTTTCGACGATGGACGCGCGGATTGCGCAGACGGTGCAGAAGGCGGGCGCACCGCCGGAAGCGTTTGTGGCGTTGAAGCGTTCGGTCGATATGCTGCACCAGCGGATCGAGCAGGTCGGCGACCCGAGCAGCCACATCGCAGCACCGATCAGTGCGATCGAATCCACGCTGGAAACGCTGACTTCGAAGATTGAAGACAGCGAGCGGCGAGCGGCTGAATCCGTGTCGACGGTCAGCAACGCGCTGAAGTCGATTTCGTCGCGTCTGGACGAATCCGACACGCGCCATACGCAGACGATGACGTCGCTGACCCGCCGCTTCGACGATACCGACCGGCGTGCCAACGAGACGTCGAACCTTATCGAAGACACGATGCGTACGCTGACGCAGCGCCTGGAAGTTTCCGACAAGAAGCATAAGGAAGCGATCGGCGGGTTGCGTTTGACCGTCGACGGTCTGGTCGCCAAGGCCGCTGCGGAAGCGTTGCCCGATCATCGCCACCGTATGTCGACGACTGCCTCAACGATGTCGTCGACAATGGCCTCGACATTGGCCTCGCCGTTGACGTCGCACTATGCGCCACCGCCGCCACCGGCCCTCTCGGATGAGACCTACTCGACGAGCGCGGCAGAGATGCTGTCGAACCTGTCGCCGCAACCGATGCACGAGTCGAAGCACGGCGGCGGGCTTTCGGTTTCGGCGCTTGAAACGATCATGGCGACCACGCTGGCGCCGTCGCATGAAGAACCGTCGCTCGACGACAATCTGGGCAATCTCGACAACCTCGACAATCTCGACGGGGACCGCTTCCAGCCGCCGATGGACGACGAGTTGGACGCGCCGAAGAAAGAAGACTTCCTGAGCCAGGCACGTCGCGCTGCGAAAGCCGCCGCGCTGGCGGACGCCGAACGCGGTCCCGCAAAGGGGGGCAGGAAGAAGCTTTCGTCATACCCGAAGGACGATACGCAGAAGAGCCGCATCGGACGGCTTGCCGTCATTGCCATTGCCGGCCTTGCGATCGTGGCCGGCATTGTGGCGCTGTTGTTCACGCTGCCGGGAGGCAAAGACGACGGGATCAATCGTCCGGGTGCTGGCGATAGTATTGGTGAGATTCTGAACGGGCCGGAGCAGCCGGGCGTTGCACCGCAGCCGGGTCCGGCGGCCGAATTTGCGCCGCCTTCGGGTGCCGAGACGCCGCCTGCTCCGGGCACCAGCATGACGGCCGAACCGAACGGCTTGGGTGCGCCGCCCTTCGAAGCGGCGCCGTCCTTCACGTCGGGAACGTCGATGCTTCCGGGGTCGGAGGTGCAGGATACGTCGGTTGCTGCGCTTGAAGCGAACGCGGTTCGTGGCGACGCGAGTTCGCAGTTCCTGTTGGCGTTGCGCTATTCCGAAGGTCGGGGGATCGCGAAGGACGATGCGAAAGCCCTTTCGCTCGCCACCAAAGCGGCGCAGCAGGGTCTCGTGATCGCACAATACCGCCTGGGTGCCATGTACGAGCGCGGGATCGGCGTTGCCAAAGACTTGCCGCAAGCCAAGACTTGGTATGAACGCGCGGCGAAAGGCGGCAATCGCAAGGCCATGCACAACCTCGCGGTGCTCTACGCCGACGGCGTGGGCATCGGGCAGAGCTTCCAGCAGGCCGCGATTTGGTTCCGTCAGGGTGCCGAGTACGGGCTCCCCGATTCTCAGTACAATCTCGCGATCCTTCTGGAACGCGGTATGGGCGTTGAGAAGAACCAACTCGAAGCCGCAAAATGGTACGCCATCGCTTCGACCCAAGGCGACACCGGTGCAACCGAGAAGCTTGAGGCCTTGAAGAAGACCTTGAGCGCGGGCGACGTGGCGATGGCTCTCGAAAGCGCGCGGACGTTCCAGCCAAAGGCGCTCGACAAGGCCTCGAACGAGTTACCCGGCTTCTCCGGTTAAGCATCCTTCGAAGCCACAAGCGCGACCAATGCGCTCATTGGTGACGAGTTCACCTAGCCAGCGCGCGCGTGTGGGGTTAAGCGTCTAACGGTCGCTGCTCGACCGACTGCACTTTTCCGCCCATGGAAATCTATCTCCCGATCGCCGAGATGCCGGTGAACATCTTCCTCATTGCCGGCCTCGGCGCGGCGGTGGGGTTCTTGTCGGGTATGTTTGGGGTCGGTGGCGGCTTCATCCTTACGCCATTCCTGATGTTTATCGGCATTCCGCCGTCCGTCGCCGTTGCCACGCAGTCCACGCAGATCGTGGCTTCGTCGGTGTCGGGCGTGCTGACGCATTGGCGCAAGGGCAATGTCGATATCAAGATGGGCGCGGTCCTGCTCGGTGGTGGGCTCACGGGGTCGCTGCTCGGGATTCAGCTGTTCAACGCGCTGAAAGCTGCGGGGCAGGCGGACCTCTTCATCGCGCTTTCCTACGTGATCTTTTTGGGCTCGATCGGCGGCCTGATGTTTTATGAAAGCCTGCAGACCGTGCGCGCCGGCGGCGCGAACGCGGGCGGCAGGCGGCGTGAACGCGGCGGGCATTATTGGGTGCACGGCTGGCCGCTCAAGATGCGGTTTCAGCGTTCGAAGCTCTATATCAGCGCGATTCCGCCTGTGCTGCTCGGTCTTATGATCGGCCTGCTTTCGGTCGTGATGGGGGTCGGCGGCGGGTTCATTCTGGTTCCCGCAATGATCTACCTGTTGCGTATGCCGACAGCCGTCGTCGTCGGCACGTC
>JBKJZU010000540.1:0-8136 GCA_046715015.1 Micropepsaceae bacterium | reverse complement strand
GGATGGAGGCGGGTTACGTGCGGCTGGAAGGCATGCTCGAACCGCAGATGCACTAACCGATGGAGCGGGCGATCGACGTACGGGTTGCAGCGGCGCTTGGCTCGCTCGAAGCCCGTGCGTCGACGAAGTTTCGCGACGACATTGTAAAGCGCTACGTCATCGTCAATCTCGACAAGACGCTTGGCGTGCCGATGTGGCAGATACAGAAGATCGCGAAAGAGATCGTGCGCGATCATGCGCTGGCCGGCGCTCTGTGGCGAACGCGCGTCTATGAGGGGCGGATGCTTGCGATCTATGTCGCCGAGCCCGCCGCTCTCACCGCGAAGCAGATGGAGACTTGGGCTGGCGATTTCGACAATTGGGGCATCGTCGATACGGCGTGCTTCAAACTGTTCGACCAGTCGCCGCACGCCTGGCCGATGGCGCGCGCTTGGGCCGCGCGGCGTGAGGAGTTCGTCAAGCGCGCAGGGTTCGCGCTGATCGCGTGTCTTGCCCTGCACACGAAGGGCGGGCCTGACGCGCCGTTCTTGTCGGCGTTGAAGTTGATTGAGCGCGAGGCGGCGGATGAGCGCAACTTCGTCAAGAAGGGCGTCAGTTGGGCGCTACGCGCGATCGGGGGCAAGAAGAGTCCCGCACTGAAGATTACGGCTTTAAAGGTCGCGCAGCGGCTTGCAGCATCGGACAACGCCGGTGCGCGATGGGCAGGGAAAGACGCACTGCGCGCGTTGAGGAAGTGACTTCCCTGGGACCGCGGGCATCTTGCCCGCTCTTGACCACGTCTCAAACACTGGTGTGCTGAGAAGTTTTCAAGAGCGGGCAAGATGCCCGCGGTCCCAGGGAAGAAAGATAGCTTCTCATCGTGTCACCGTATCCGCGGTCGCGAGGAGCCATTCGCGGAAGGCTTTGATCTTCGGCGCGTTCTCCAACTCAGGCGAATGGACGAGGTAGTAGGCGCTGCCGCCGGGGAGCGTTGTTGCGAACGGGCGGACCAACCTTCCGGCTTCGAGGTCGCCTTTGACGAGGACGCTGCGACCAAGCGCTACGCCTAAGCCTTCGATCGCGGCTTGGATCAGAAGGCCCGAGTCGTCGAAGCCGGGACCACGGGTCGCGTCGACCGTCGTGACGCCCGCGGTTCGAAGCCACATCGCCCAGTCTTCGCGCAACTCATCATGCAGCAGCGTCGCGCGCGCGAGGTCGGTCGGGTCTTGCAGTTGCGCGGCCATGGCCGGCGCGCAGACCGGGAAGAGTTCTTCATTCAGAATCTTGATGCTGGTCAGGCCCGTGCCCGCCCACTCTTCGCGGCCATAGCGGATCGCGATATCGACGTCGGCACCGAGGGCGCCGGTTTGGGCTTCGAAAGTCGCGATCCAGACGTCGATGTTCGGGTGCTTCGCGCGAAACGTGGAGAGCCGAGGGACCAGCCATTTGCCGGCGAAGGACGGCATCACGGCGACGGTCAGCCAGCCCTGCCCTGGGTCCACGGCCTGAAGCTTGCGGCCGGCTAGGGCGAGCTGATCCAGGGCGAGGGTTACAGCGGGCAGGAACTTCGCCGCCGCCTCCGTGAGGGCTACAGCGCGGCCGTCGCGGCGGAAGAGGGGCAGGCCCGCCCAATCCTCCAGCGTTTTGACCTGGTGGCTGACGGCGCTTTGGGTGACCGCCAATTCATCGGCAGCCTTTGTGAAACTAAGCAAACGGGCCGCGGATTCGAAGGCTCGCAGGGAATTCAAGGGGGGAAGTCTGCGCTGCATGCACTTAGTATATGAATTTCTCTCATGCTGTCGATGAAAAGTCCTCGTTTGAATTAACGCGAACTCGTCGCCATATTTTGGCTTAGCTAAGTCATTTATGTAAGAAAGTGAGGTTTCCAATGTTCAAGGCATATCCGCTGTATATGATGCCACAGAATGAGCGTCGCTCATCTAAGCGCGGTTTTTGGCGGTCGCTGCTCGAACTTTTGGGACGCGGCTCGCAGTTCTAAGTTAGAAAATACCGCCCCCACTGCGGGGCGTTCGAGCCGCAGGGCGAGAAGGTTCGGGTGGGGGCTTGAGCCGTCCGAGGCTCGCCCCCCCACCCGAAATTTTTCAGCTTCGCTTCAAAATTTCGACCGCCCCGCAGTGGGGGCGGTATTTTTTTGTCTAGCCCGTGACCAGAACGACTTTGCCTTTCACCTTGCGGTTGGCCATGTCGTTTAGAGCCTCGGCGGCTTTCGCCAGCGGGTAGGTTTTCGAGACCGTGGGTTTCAGTTTGCCTTCCTGAATCCAGCCCATCAGTTCCTGCAGATTCTCGGTGTTGCGCTTTGGCTCGCGCGCGGTGAAGGCGCCCCAGAAGACGCCGACGATCTGACAGCCCTTGAGCAAGGACAGGTTCAACGGGATCGCGGGAATGCCGGCCGGGAAGCCGACAACGAGGTAGCGGCCCTCCCAAGCGATCGAGCGGAGCGCCGGTTCGGCGTAGTCGCCGCCGACGCCGTCGTAGATCACGTTCGCGCCATCGCCGCCGATGACCTTTTTCAAGTCTTCGGAGAGTTTCTTTTGCGCATCGCGGTCGAGCGGATTTTGCGGATAGACGATGCCCGCATCGGCGCCGCGCGCGATGCAGAAATCGACTTTCTCCTGGCTGGACGCGGCGGCGATGACACGGGCGCCCATGATCTTGCCGATCTCCACCGCGGCAATGCCAACGCCGCCGGCGGCGCCGAGTACGAGGAGCGATTCACCCTTCTTAAGGTTCGCGCGGTCCTTCAGCGCATGGTGCGAGGTGCCGTAGGTCATGACGAACGCCGAGGCTTCGACGAAGTCGATGTTTTTCGGGAACGAGATGCAGCGGGCAGCGGGCGCACAAACCTCTTCCGCGAAACCGCCGAAGCCGGTCGAGGCCATCACGCGGTCACCGACCTTCACATTCGCGACGCCGGGGCCTAGTTCCTTGACGATCCCCGCAACTTCGCCGCCCGGGGAGAACGGAAGCGCCGGCTTGAACTGGTACTTGTTCTGGATGATCAGCACGTCCGGGAAATTCACGCCGGCTGCCTTCACGTCGATCAGGACTTGGCCGTCCGAAGGCTTTGGGCTCGGCACGTCTTCGACGACAAGACTATCGGGCGGGCCATAGGCTTTGCAGAGGACGGCTTTCATCTTGGAAACTCCAGCGCAGATGTGTGTTTTTGATGCGGACGACGTTAGGCCAGGCATTCCTAAAGGCCAAGCGGGCTGTCGCTGATTCGTGTGCGTTCATTCAGCGGACGTTCAGGCGGGCCGGCGCCGAAATGCCATATTCGTCTTCGCCCCTGATTGGAGACACCCCATGAAACGGACATTCATTAGCTGTGTGCTCGCCGCCGCCGCATTGGCCGGACCAGCGGTTGCCGACGACGCACGCAAACCGTCACCGAACCCCTGCCCGTTCGTGCGCTCGATCGACAACTTCAAATCCGTCGACAACTACTCGGCGATCATCGAGACGAGCCCAAGCCGGCGCTATCTCGTGACGTTCGTGAACAGCTGCCGCGAGCTCAAATGGGCGTGGTCGGCGCGCGTCGAGTCGCGGCCCGGCATTTGTCTGCGTCCCGGCGACGTGATCGTCGCGGGGCGGCACGGCTTCGTCGACCGCTGCTTCATCAAGTCGATCGCGCAATTGCCGCCGAAGAACGCACCGGCACCGGCCGCCTACTGACGCACGAGTTTCGCGAGCGCTGCGGTCGTGCGGCGTTCGCCCACTGCGTCGCCACGCCAGTTCTTGATTGGCGGGTTCAGGTGTTTGGCGATTTGGGGTGACGCTTCGTCCGCGACGTCGAGCAACGTCAACACTTTCGCCATCGCGGTTTCCGCGGCGCGCGTGCCACCGTCGTCGATCTTCAACGCCACGCCCAGACCTTGATCCGGCAGCACGGCCATGAATACGGCCTCCGCGCCGGTCTTGACCACCGCGCGGCGGGCGCCTTCGATAAAGTCTGCGCAGGCGCGGCCTGTTCCCGACACGAGCAACGGATGCGCCTTCCAGGCGGTGACGATGCGTTTTGCGGCTTGAGCGCGCGTTGCGTCGAGCTTTGCGGTGTCGCCGAGTCGCGCCATGCCTTGTGCAAGATGAGTTAGCGGAATCGCGTAATTCGGCGCGGCGCAGCCGTCGATGCCGACCGTCATGGCGTTCGCTTCGAAGCCGCACAGGTTTGCGATGGCTTCGCGCACCAGCACCTGGACGGGGTGATCGGGGCGTTCGTAGCCTTCGGTCGCGATTTTCAGGTGACGGGCGACGCTCAAGAAGCCGGTGTGTTTGCCCGAACAGTTGTTGTGCACCTTGCATGGCCGTTCGCCGGCCCGCAGCATTGCGTGCGCCGTCGGCTCATGAAATGGCAAATGCGGACCGCAAGCGAGGTCGCTTTCGCGGCAATCGATGCTCGCGAGCCAAGCTTCAACTCGCTCGACATGCATCGGCTCGGCGGAGTGGGACGCGCAGGCGAGCGCGATGTGTTCGTCCGTGAGACCAAACGCTTCGGCCGCACCGGTTTCGACGAGCGGTAGTGCTTGCAGCGACTTGAAAGCCGACCGTGGGTAAACGGCGCTTGCGGTGTCGCCCCAAGCTGCCACGACTTTGCCGGCCGCGTCGCACACGGCGATGGCGCCGCGATGCCGGCTTTCGACGATGCCGCCGCGCGTGACTTCGACGAGGATCGGGTTCATGGGTTTTCCTCGCCGTCGACAGCCTTGCGTAAGCGGCCGAAGGCCAAGCGCAGGCGCGACTTCACGGTGCCCAAGGGGATCTTCGTTTCCTCGGCAATTTGGCTGTGCGATTTCGCGAGGTAGAACGCTTCGTGCACGAGGTCGGCTTGCTCTTTCGGCAGCGTTTTTAGTGCGCGGGTGATGCGGGCTTCGCGATCAAGCGTCTCCAGGCGGTCGTCGGCCGCTTCAGGCTCCGCCGGCACGAGCATGGGATCGGACGGGTCAAGCTCAGGGCGCCTTGCTTTGCGCACCGCATCGATGCGGCGGTTGCGGGCGATCGTGAACATCCACGTCGAGACCGACGCTTGGCGCCTGTCGAAGGTCGCAGCCTTTCGCCAGACGGTCAGCATGACCTCTTGCGTCAATTCTTCGGCTTGCCCGCGGTCAGTGCCGATCTTGATGAGGTAGCCTTTGATCTTCGGCGCGAAGTGGCGGAACAGAGCCGCGAAGGCCGCCTTGTCGGCCTTGGCCGCAATCGCCTCGACCAAGTCGGCCAAAGCTTCACGGTCCAATGTGTCGGTTTCCGGGGCCGTTGCATTTCGCATGGGAGGCGACCCTAGCAAATGCCCCGCTTGGGCGGGAATCGCCATTTCAGCCGCACACAGGTCGAAGGTTTTGGGGGCTTCACAAAACGGCCTAAGATGGGCGAGACATTGGGTGTGGCAAAGCACATGCTGTGGTCCACGATTCTCGGGGGCCCGGCCATGCGGCTTGGGTGCCGTTTCAAGCAAAGGTAGTTTCGATGTCTTTGATGTTCAGCCGGGTTGGATTAGCGACTGTGGCCCTTGCGGCCAGTGTCGGTGCGGCGGCGGCGCAGCCGGGTCCGACGTTGCTCGGTACGTCCGACGCTTGGGAGGCCTACAAGAACAATGACGGCCGTGGCGCGGTCTGCTGGGCGGTTTCGCAACCGCAGACGAAAGAGCCTGCGGCCGCGAAACGCGATCCCATCTACTTCCTGATAACGACGTGGCCCAAGGCTTCGATCGCAAACGAACCTTCGGTCGTGATCGGCTATCAGTTCAAGGACGGCGCAACGGCCACCGTTGAGGTCGGATCCGACAAATTCAGCTTCTTCACCAAAGCGGACGGCGCGTGGCTGCAGAGCAAGCAGGATGAGCAGCGGCTCATCACGGCGCTGCGCGGCGCGGGCGAAATGAGGGTAAAGGGCATCTCGAAGCGCGGGACGCTGACCACCGACACCTACACGCTCAAAGGCATTTCCGTCGCACTCGACAAAGTGGCGGAAGGCTGCAAATAGAACGGCCTTGAGCCGCCGAATTTCAGGGCCTTTTGAGGGCGGCTGACATTCAGCCGCCCTTTTCCATTTGGATGCATTTATGGGTTCGCCGAAGAGTTTGATCGGGTTGACGCGCGAGGGCCTCAAGGCCGCGTTCGCGGACGCCGGCGTCGAGTCCAAGCACCTGTCGATGCGCGCGGGACAGATTTGGAATGCGGCCTACGTGCAAGGGGCGACAGGGTTCGACGCGATCACCACGTTGGCAAAACCGTTGCGCGCTGAATTCGCGGAACGGTTTTCGCTGACGCGGCCTGAGGTCGTGACCGCGCAGGTATCGCAAGACGGTACGCGCAAGTGGTTGATCCGGTTCGGCCCCGGGGTCGAAGTCGAGACCGTGTTCATTCCGGACGAAGACCGCGGGACGCTGTGTATCTCATCCCAAGTCGGCTGCACGCTGACGTGCCGGTTCTGCCACACGGGCACGCAGAAGCTGGTGCGGAATTTGACCGCCGAAGAGATCGTCTCCCAGGTGCTCGTTGCGCGCGACGACTTGAAGGAATGGCCGCGGGCGGGGCGCAACTCCGACGAACGCCAAATCACGAACGTCGTCATGATGGGCATGGGCGAGCCGCTCTACAATTTCGAGAACGTGCGTGACGCGATCAACGTGATCGCGGACGGCGAAGGTTTGTCAGTGTCGAAGCGGCGGATCACGCTCTCGACCGCGGGCGTTGCGCCGATGATCGAGCGCGCGGGCGAAGAGATCGGCGCGATGCTCGCGATTTCGCTGCATTCGCCGCGCGACGATGTGCGCGACGTGATCGTGCCGCTTAACAAGAAATATCCGATCAAGGAATTGCTGGCGGCATGCCGGGCCTATCCGGGCTTGTCGAACGCGCGGCGGATCACGTTCGAATACGTGATGCTGAAAGGCGTGAATGACTCCAACGCCGATGCGCGGGAGCTTGTGAAGATCATTAGCGGGATCCCTGCGAAGATCAATTTGATCCCGTTCAACGCCTGGCCGGGTGCGCCTTATGAGTGTTCCGACTGGGAGCGGATCGAGGAGTTCGGCGAGATCGTCAATCGCGCGGGCTATGCTTCGCCGATCCGCACGCCACGCGGACGCGACATCATGGCGGCCTGCGGGCAGCTGAAAAGCGAGAGCGTGAAGCAGCGCGCGAGCGAACGGATGGCGGAGCTGCGCTCCAAAGAAATTGTGCGGATGCCGCACTGAGGAATTTTGCATGAGCAAGCCCCCCGTCAAGAAGGTCGTGCTCGCCTATTCGGGCGGGCTTGATACCTCGGTCATTTTGAAGTGGCTGCAGACGGCCTATGGCTGCGAGGTCGTGACGTTCACGGCCGACCTCGGGCAGGGCGAGGAGCTGGGGCCGGCGCGCAAGAAGGCGGAAATGCTTGGCATCAAGCCCGCCAACATCTTCATCGAGGATCTGCGCGAAGAGTTCGTGCGCGACTATGTGTTTCCGATGTTCCGCGCGAACGCGCTTTACGAGGGGCAGTATCTGCTCGGCACGTCGATCGCCCGACCGTTGATCGCCAAGAAGCAGATCGAGATCGCGGAGAAGACGGGTGCCGATGCCGTCGCGCACGGAGCGACGGGCAAAGGCAACGATCAGGTGCGGTTCGAGCTGACGTACTATGCGCTCAAGCCCGACATCCGCGTGATCGCGCCGTGGCGGGAATGGGAGCTTGAGAGCCGGACGAAGCTGATCGAGTTCGCCGAGAAACATCAGATTCCGATCGCCAAGGACAAGCGCGGCGAGGCGCCGTTCTCGGTCGATGCCAACCTGCTGCATTCGTCGAGCGAGGGGAAGGTTTTGGAGGATCCGGCACTCGAGGCCGATTCCATCGTCTACCAGCGCACGATCAGCCCGGAGGACGCGCCGGACAAGGCGACTTATGTCGAGATCGGCTTTGAGCGCGGCGATGCGGTTTCGATCGACGGACAGGCGTTGTCGCCCGCGACGTTGCTCACGCAGTTGAACGAACTTGGTCGTGCGAACGGGATCGGGCGACTAGATCTCGTCGAGAACCGGTTCGTCGGCATGAAAAGCCGCGGCGTGTACGAGACGCCAGGCGGCACGATCCTCTACGTGGCGCATCGCGGAATCGAGTCGATTACGTTGGATCGCGGCGCGGGGCACTTGAAGGACGAGTTGATGC
>JBKJZU010000539.1:0-6547 GCA_046715015.1 Micropepsaceae bacterium | reverse complement strand
ACGATCTTAGGGCTGGGCGACAGCGGCGCACATGTCGGCATGATCTGCGACGGCAGCTTCCCGACATCGATGCTGACGCACTGGACGCGCGACCGCTCACGGGGCGACAAACTCCCGCTGGAATGGGTGATCAAGGCGCAAAGCCGTGACACCGCCGAAGCGGTCGGTTTGCTCGATCGCGGACTTCTGAAGCCTGGCTACAAAGCCGACCTCAACGTCATCGATCACGCCCGCCTAACGCTGCACCGCCCGACGGTCGCCTACGACCTTCCCGCCGGTGGCAGACGATTGGTGCAATACGCAGACGGCTACGACGCGACTGTCGTCTCCGGCCAAATCACCTACCGAGGCGGGAAGCCGACCACTGCGCTCCCCGGCAAGCTGATCCGCGGCGCACAGGCGCTCTAGTCCTCACGAGAACGCGATGCCGCCCCGCCGATGGGGCGGTTTTGTTTTGGCTCGGCAAGGTCTATCAATCCGCCGCTACAACACGAGCACGCCCATGCGCCGCGCCCTGATCGCCGCCCTCTTCGCCACCTGCACGACTGCCGCGATCGCCGCCGGCATCGACCGGTCCGCAATGGACACCGCCGTCAAACCCGGCGACGACTTTTGGACTTATGCAAATGGCGCCTGGGTGAAGAGCCACCCGATCCCCGCCGATCGCAGTTCCTATGGCGGCGCTGCGATCTTGAGCGAAGAGACGTCCAAGCGTGTCGTCGATCTGATCCAAGACGCCGCGAAGGGCGCGAAGCCAGGTTCCGACGCGCAAAGGGTCGGCGACTACTACGCCAGCTTCATGGACGAAGCCGGCATCGAAGCGAAAGGCGTCACACCGCTGAAGCCGATGTTTGAGAAGATCTCCGCGATCGGCGACCGCACCGCGCTCGCGCGCTACCTCGGCGAACACCTGCGCGCCGACATCGACATTTTGAACAATACCGACGTCTACACTGACAACCTATTCGGCCTTTGGGTCTCGCCGTCGTTCCAAGATCCGTCGCGCTATTCGCCGTTCCTGTTTCAAGGCGGCCTCGGCATGACCGACCGCGAGTACTATCTCGACAACGCCGAGCCGATGAAAAAGGTGCGCGCAGCTTACGTCGCGCATATCGCAAAGATGCTGACGTTGGCCGGGATTGCAAACGCGGACGCGAAGGCCGCGCGCATCATGGCGCTCGAAACCAAGATCGCGCAAAGCCACGCAACGCGCAGCGACAGCGACGACATCCAAAAGGGCAACAATTCGTGGGCCCGTACGGACTTTGCCGCCAAAGCCCCGGGCCTCGATTGGAACACGTATTTCGCGGCTTCGGGCCTCGACAAACAGACGACGTTCGTCGTTTGGCAACCCGGCGCGGTGAAAGGCTCATCGGCTTTGGTCACGAGTGAAAGCCTGGACGATTGGAAGGACTATCTGACGTTCCGCGTCATCGACCACTACGCGGCGTTCCTGCCGAAGGCATTCTCGGATCAGAGTTTTGCGTTCTACGGCACCGCGCTGCAGGGCACGCCGCAGCAGCGCGCCCGCTGGAAGCGCGCCGTGGATTCGACCAACAACACGCTCGGTGAGGCCGTTGGCAAACTGTACGTCACGAAGTACTTCCCCGCCGCCGCAAAGGCCCAGCTGAACCAAATGGTGGCAGCGATCGCCGGCGCCTATCGCAAGCGCATCGACGCGCTAACTTGGATGTCGCCAAAGACGAAGGCCGAAGCAAAACGCAAACTCACGACGCTGACCGTCGGCATCGCCTACCCTGACAAGTGGCGCGATTATTCCGCGTACAAAGTCGTTCGCGGCGACGCGGTCGGCAACGCCGAACGCGCGGAAATCTTCGAATACAATTATCGCCACGCACGCCTCGGAAAGCCCGTTGACCGCCGTGAATGGGTCATGATCCCGCACATCGTGAATGCGGTGAACCTGCCGATCCTGAACGCGATGAACTTCCCGGCAGGAATCCTGCAACCGCCGTTCTACGATCCCGCAGGATCGGCAGCGATGAACTACGGCGGCATCGGCGCCACGATCGGACACGAAATCAGTCACAGCTTCGACGACATCGGCTCGCAGTTCGACGCCGAAGGTCACTTACGCAATTGGTGGACGGACGCCGACCTGAAGCAATTCAAAGCCGCCGGTGAGGCGCTGGCAAAGCAATACGACGGCTACAAGCCGTTTCCCGACCTTGCCGTGAATGGCGCCCAGACGCTGGGTGAGAACATTGCCGATCTCGCCGGCCTTGCCGCCTCATACGATGCCTACCGCGCCTCGCTCGGCGGCAAGGAAGCGCCCGTGGTCGACGGTTTGACAGGTGACCAGCAATTCTTCCTCGCCTACGCGCAGAGCTGGCGCACCTATCTGCGCCCGGAGGCCCTGCGCCAACGCTTGATCAACGACGGCCACGCACCCGCGCGATACCGAGCATTGACCGTGCGCAATCTGGACGCCTGGTACGCGGCCTTCCCGGTGAAGCAAACGGACAAGCTCTATCTACCGCCGGAGAAGCGGGTTCGCGTTTGGTAGCGGCTTAGCCGCGCCGCCGCTTCGGCAGCGCCTGCACACCGCCGAGGAACAGTGCGGTCGCGAACTTTGCGGCCTCGTCGACGCTGAGGTCGTCACGGGCCACGAGATGGTTGGCGACTTCGAACGCGACGCCGACGATTGAGGCCATGAGCAAATCGGGATCGGCGTCCGGCACGACGCCGCTCTCGATCGCCCGTTCCAAGTCGGTCCGCAGCTCGTCGAACCCAGCGACGACTTCCGGCGTGTCGATGCGCACCCGTTGCATCTCGGGATTGCGCCGCATCGTCGCGAAGGTCGCGTGATCGTTCTTCACGAAATCGAAGAACGTACGGAACGAACCCGAGATGAATTCCTCGAAATTGCGTGCGCGGATGCGCTCGGCGCGGAGTCGCGGGCGCACACGCAGCGCGGTTTCGTCCTGCAGCGCCTGGAACACCTCTTCCTTCGACTTGAAGTAGTTGTAGAACGTGCCGGACGCGAGGTCGGTCGCACGGATGATGTCGCGCACCGTTGTTGCGCCGTACCCCAGCTCCGCAAATACCCGTCGCGCCGCATCGATGATCGCCTGACGATTGCTCGCTTTCGTCTCTTCGCGTTTGCCGCGGGTCTTTGCGTCGAGGTCGAGACTCATGCCGCCACCGTTAGTCTGGGCGAGGGCCGGATCACCCGGGGTTCGATGGGCAGTATATACCCATGGGCGGCTGCGCGCTTACGCCCTTTCGCCAGCTCGCGCCGCAAATCGGTGGTGTATTCCCCGCAATTGATCTGGATCGTGTGCCGCGGCGAAGTCACGTAGCCCCGCTTGACCCGCTCGTGCATTTCTACGCGTTCCGCATCCATCATCTCGCCCGGCGGAACGGCATAGTGCCCGGTGAGATAGTGTGCGAGGAACTTCGCCTGCTCCTCCGCAATCGGCATCATCGCGCAAAGCGGCTGCACCAGCCCCACGAAGAACAGGCTCGAGAACCGAGGGTCGATCATCCGTTTCCACAGCGCGATGTCGTTGCCCGGCGCCGCGATCAAACCCTCGTCGAAGAACGGGAACGAAATCTTGTACCCGGTGGACCAAATGATGATGTCGACGTCTTCGACGGTGCCGTCGGCGAACACCACCTGCTTGCCGCGCAGTTCGCGCACGTCGGGCTTCGGCGTAACGTCGCCCGACCCGATGCGTACGTAGAGTTCCTGGCTGACGGCTGGATGCGTCGACAGCAACGGATGGTCGGGAGCGGTCAACCCGAATTGCTCCGGCCGTCCGGCGGTCGATTCAAGCTGCTTCTCGGCCAGCCAGCGGAGCAAACGCGAAGGCAGGTAGCGTTGCGACCAGGAAGGGTCCTTGCTCGGATGCGCGATTTGCGCGTCCAACACTTCGCCCGCCGTGTATTTCGGGATCACCCAATATCCACGCCGCTGCGACAGAAACACTTTCTTAGCGACGCCCTTGTGCCCAAGCTCGCAAGCGATATCGAGCGCCGAATTGCCGAACCCGACCACCAACACGTTCCGATCGCGGCAGATCAATGGCTCGCGGGGATCGATGTAGGCGTGGCTATGAATCTGTTTGCCCTCGAACGTGCCCGGATAGCCGGGCTCCGGCAGACGCGGGTCCCAGTGATGCCCGTTCGCGACGACCAGCGCGTCGTAGAGCCGTTGCTCGCCGCTCTCCAGCGTGATCCACCACAAACCGTCGCTCGTTCGCTCCGCCCGCTTCACGCCACAGTCAAACGTGATGCGGTCGCGGAAGCCGAAATGGTCGACGTAGGAATCGAAGTAGGCAGCAATCTGCTCGTGATGCGGATAGTCGGGATAGGCGGACGGCATCGGAAAGTCCGAATACGCCATCTTCTCGCGCGACGTGTTGATGTGCAGCGACCGGTAAGTCGACGACATGCCGTTCGCGTTCTTGAACACCCAGTTGCCGCCGACCCTGTCGGATTTCTCCAAACAGTCGAACGGAATACCGAATTCGGAGAACACCTTGGCGACGGCAATTCCGCTCGATCCGGCGCCGATGATGCACGTTTTAGGCAGGCGCGGATCGGGCGCGCGCGGCGTGACAGGCATTAAGTCCCCAAAGCTTTGTTCAGCCCACGGAACATTATCGGCGATGAGTGACGGCCCGTCAACTTTTGGGCCAGACTCGCGGCACGCCCTCGGGCGGCGGCCGCATAACGCAGTTACCCGTTACTCTGTTACCGCTACTCGCCAACCTCTCTACCACCATCATCAGAACCTATAGGGTATTACTGGGTGTTTGGTAGGTGGGAGGGGACATGGCCTCTGCGAGTAACAGAGTAACAGTAACAACACAGGCTCAGTCCGGCCCAACCGGGTCGGTGACAAAGTAACAGGTAACGCGGAGCATCGTCCGCGGACGCCATCAGCCCGCCGCGCCGGTCAAGCTAGGCTAGAAGAGACGCTGGTCGAACCAATGAACGTGTCTTCGCCGCCCGCCTCGTTCGTAGCGACACCCGCGGTCTGACAAATCGCGGTCGCGGATACCACCCAATGTAGCGTCGGCTCAAAAGAAATTGCGGGCGTTGACCTTACCGAAGCCAAGAGCCGCACCTGAAGTCGCAACGGAAGGCGCCATTGACAGCCGACGCCGCCCAAGCATCCACTCCCGCGAATGAGCGATTTGCCTTCGACAGTCCCCGACCACAAAGCAGGCTTCATCTTGACCGGCGTGCCGCATGCCGCCGCCCTCCAACTCATGGTGGTCGAGATCAAGGCGGGCGAAGTCGTATGCAAGGTCCCATACGCCGAACATTTGGTCGGCAACCCCGACACACGTGTCATCCACGGCGGCGTGATCACGGCGTTGCTCGACAACGCCTGCGGCATCGCGGTCGGTTCGAAAACGCGGTTGATCGGACAGATCGCGACGCTCGACCTGCGCATCGACTACATGAAAGCGGCAAACCCAGACGAGGACATCTTCGCCTTCGCCGAATGCTACAAGGTGACAAAGAACATCGCCTTCGCGCGCGGCGTTGCCTATCACACCGACCGCGGCGACCCGATTGCAACCTGTGCCGCCGCCTTCATGCTGGGCACGAAAAGCCAACGCGGCGCGAACGTCGCCGGCGCGGGAGGCAAGTGATGGAACTCATTCGCCGCGCCCTCGCCGAAGGCAAGAAACCGGACCTGCAGGCAATCGTCGATGCGATCCCCTACTGCAAGTTCATTGGGATCGACGTCGATCGCAAGGGCACCGAACTCACAACCATCTTGCGCTTCAGCCAGAAGCTGATCGGCAACCCCGTTCTGCCGGCGTTGCACGGTGGCGTCGTCGGCGCTTTCCTGGAAGTAACTGCCGTCATACAGCTGATGCTGGAAGCCGAAAGCGAAGATCTGCCGAAGCCGGTCGACATCGGCATCGACTACCTGCGATCGGGCAAACCGGTCGATACCTACGCTCGCGCCATCGTGACGAAACACGGCCGGCGCGTATGCAATGTCCGCGTGGAAGCCTGGCAGGACGAGCACACCCGTCCGATCGCCGCACTCCACGGCCATTTCTTGATCCGCCCGCGCGAGACAGACCGCACCTAACGCCGTCGCCAACTCAGCATTGCAACTGCGAAGCGACTTGTACGGGAGCGCTTGCGCCCCCACCTCATGAGCGTAGGATTGCGTTCGACACCGTGCTTCTCAGTTTGCGTACCAAGAACTCGCATCGAGGAGAAACCACTATGCGTCGCTCTTACTATCGCGATTGGATTGCATGGTCGCTGCTCGCGGCCATCATCGCGGTCGGCGGCACGGAGTACTACGTGCAGCGGACCACCGGCCTATCGACGCCGGAATACGTGTACAAGATTGTCGTCACGCCGAACTCGCAGTAGCGGTTGACGTTGTTTCGACGGTTGGGTTGGAGGCTTAGGCCTCAGGCTCTTCGAGGACGACGTTGTAGCCCCACAAGCGGCGAATGTGCTTGAGGACGGCGTCCTTGGTATTTTGCGCGAGCGGAATGCCGCGATGACGGTTGTGGCGCAAGGTTAGCGTCCGGTCACCCGC
>JBKJZU010000538.1:0-3592 GCA_046715015.1 Micropepsaceae bacterium | reverse complement strand
CCCTCGATCAACAGCGTCGGCTGCCCGACGCCGACAGGCACGCTCTGCCCGTTCTTGCCGCACGTGCCGATGCCGGTATCGAGTTTCAGGTCGTTGCCGATCATCTTAACCTTGGTGAGCGCGTCCGGGCCGTTGCCGATCAGCGTCGCGCCTTTGACCGGTGCTCCAACCTTGCCGTCTTCGATGCGGTAGGCCTCGGTGCACGAAAACACGAACTTCCCGTTGGTGATGTCAACCTGCCCGCCGCCGAAGTTCACGGCATAAATGCCGTTCTTCACACTGCGCAGTATCTCACCGGGATCGTGCTGCCCCGAGAGCATAAACGTGTTCGTCATGCGCGGCATCACGGAGCAACCGTAAGATTGCCGCCGCCCGTTGCCGGTCGCCTTCATACCCATCAGCCGCGCGTTCTGCCGGTCCTGCAGATAGCCTTTGAGAATGCCGTCCTCGATCAACACCGTGCGGCTCGTCGGCGTTCCTTCGTCGTCCACCGAAAGCGAACCGCGCCGCGCGTCGATCGTTCCGTCGTCGATCACGGTCACGCCGGGCGACGCCACGCGCTCACCCAACAGTCCTGCGAATGCACTCGTCTTCTTGCGGTTGAAGTCGCCCTCAAGCCCGTGTCCGATCGCCTCGTGCAGCAGAATGCCCGGCCACCCGGCGCCCAGCACTACCGGCATGACGCCGGCCGGCGCCGGAACCGACTGCAGATTGACGAGCGCCTGACGCAGCGCCTCGTCCACCGCGCCCTTCCAAGTCTCCGGCTTCAAATAGAAGTCGTAGGACGTTCGCCCGCCCATCCCGTGCGACCCTGATTCCTGCCGTTCGCCTTCACCCGCCACGATCGAAACGTTGAGACGAACCAGCGGCCGCACGTCGCGGACCGTCATCCCGTCCGGACGCAGAATCTCGATCGCCTGCCATTCGCCGGACAGCGAGCACGAAACCTGCCGCACCCGCGCGTCCTTCGCCCGCGCATAGGCATCGATGTCGCCAAGCAACTTTGTCTTCACTTCGAAGGGCGTGCCGTCGATCGGGTTTTCATCGGCGTAGAGCTTCACGTTCGTCCGCTGCGGCCCCGCCGCCCACGAACCCGTGTACCCGCTCTTGACCGCCTGCACCGCGCCGGCGGCGCGCTTCATCGCGGCTTCACTCAAGTCCGATGCGTGCGCAAACCCGATCGCCTCGCCTGCGACCGCGCGCAAGCCGAACCCTTGCGTCGTGTCGAAACTCGCCGACTTCATCCGCCCGTCGTCGAACACGAAGCTCTCGGTCAGCCGGTATTCGAGGAACAACTCGCCGTCGTCCGCACCTTTCAGCGCGTCGGCCGTGATCCGCTCCACCGCGCTGCGATCAAGCCCGGTCTTTGCGAAAAACAAATCGCCTGCGTTGCTCATAGGTTCGGGGCCTCGCTTTGAGAATGGATCGCGTAAGCGAAGGTAGAAGCTTCACGCCGACCGTCAATCGCCGACATCTATATATTGTGGCATAAGGTCGCAATGGCGTTGCACCGCCTGCGCCGCTAAACCGCGTCCACTAAAACTATCCATGGGTCTGAGCCCCAAGGTGTCGATTCTCCTTGGGATTTCCAATCATTCGCTCGAACGGGGCTGAACAAGCGCATGCGCGCATTTTCGCGATTTGGAATCACGTCATTGGCGCTGCTCGCTGCGCTGGTTGTCGGAACGGATTTGGCGTGGGCCGTCGACGGCAGCCACGCGGTCGACCGACAGATCGATTTCCCGGTTGCGGCCACCGCGCACATGCAGGAAATCATCAACTTCCACAACCTGCTGCTCGTCATAATCACGGGCATCACGCTGTTCGTGCTCGGTCTCTTGCTCTGGGTGATGGTCCGCTACAACGCGCGCATGAACCCGAAGCCCGCAACGTGGTCGCACAACACGTTGATCGAGGTCGTGTGGACGATCATCCCGATCTTGATCTTGGGCTTGATCGCGATCCCCTCCATCCGCCTTCTGCGCGAAGGCGAAATCGTCCCGCCTAACGTCGACCTGACCGTGAAGGCGATCGGGCACCAGTGGTATTGGTCCTACGAGTACCCGGACCACGGCGGCTTCACGTTCGACGCCCTGATGCTGTCGGACGCAGATGCGAAGAAGGCGGGCGAACCGCGGCTTCTCGGCGTCGACAACCGCGTCATCGTGCCGGTCGGGAAGACCGTGCGTGTAATCGTGACCTCGCAGGACGTGATTCATGCCTGGACGATCCCGGCCTTTGGGTCGAAGATCGACGCCGTTCCGGGCAAGCTGAACGAAACCTGGTTCAAGGCCGAGCGCGAAGGCGTCTTCTACGGCCAGTGCTCAGAGCTCTGCGGCGCCAAGCACGCCTTTATGCCGATCGCCGTCGAGGTCGTGAGCCAAGAGCGCTTCGACCAGTGGGTCGAAGAGGCCAAGAAGAAATTTGCAGCCGCTGACGATGCGCCGACCGCGCTCGCCGCGCGCTAACGCTATTCAGGAGTTCGAGAACTATGGCGACCGCTCACCATGCTGACGAGCACCACGATCACCATCCGACGGGGTGGCGCCGCTACGTCTATTCGACGAACCACAAAGACATCGGCACGATGTACATCATCTTCGCGATCATCGCGGGGATCATCGGCGGCGCGCTTTCGATCGCGATCCGGCTCGAGCTGCAGGAGCCGGGCGTCCAGTGGTTCGTTGGCGATGAGCATCTCTATAACGTCTTCGTTAGCGCGCATGCGCTGATCATGATCTTCTTCATGGTCATGCCCGCCATGATTGGCGGTTTCGGCAACTGGTTCGTGCCGCTGATGATCGGGGCGCCCGACATGGCGTTTCCGCGCATGAACAACATCTCGTTCTGGCTTCTGCCGTTTTCGTTCCTGCTCCTGATCCTCTCGATGTTCGTCGAAGGCGACAGCGGCGGACACGGCGTCGGTGGCGGGTGGACGCTTTACGCGCCGCTCTCGACGACCGGTTCGCCCGGTCCCGCGATGGATTTCGCAATTCTCTCACTTCACCTTGCAGGTGCCTCGTCGATCCTGGGCGCGATCAACTTCATCACCACGATCTTCAACATGCGCGCGCCGGGCATGACGTTGCACCGCATGCCGCTGTTCGTTTGGTCCATTCTGGTGACGGTGTTCCTGCTGCTGTTGGCGCTGCCGGTGCTCGCTGGCGCGATTACGATGCTGCTCACCGACCGCAACTTCGGCACGACGTTCTTCGACCCTGCCGGCAACGGCGACCCGATCCTGTTCCAGCATCTGTTCTGGTTCTTCGGTCATCCGGAGGTTTACATCCTCATTCTCCCGGGCTTCGGCATGATCAGCCAGATCATATCGACGTTCTCGAAGAAGCCGGTATTCGGTTATCTCGGCATGGCCTACGCGATGGTAGCGATCGGCGCGATCGGCTTCATCGTCTGGGCGCACCACATGTACACGGTGGGCATGAGCTTCAACACGGAAGCGTATTTCGTGGCGGCGACGATGGTCATCGCGGTGCCCACCGGCATCAAGATCTTCAGCTGGATCGCGACGATGTGGGGCGGCAGCCTCGAGTTCAAGTCGCCGATGGTCTGGGCGATCGGGATGATCTTCCTG
>JBKJZU010000537.1:0-3548 GCA_046715015.1 Micropepsaceae bacterium | reverse complement strand
GGCGAGCGTCTGCCCCTCATCGAGCATGGCGAGAAACGCCAGCACGAACCCCGCGGATGAACCCGCCGTGATCACGATCCGTCCCGGCGGCACGTCAACGCCGTATGCGTCACGATAGTGCCGCGAGATTCGCTGGCGCAAAGCGGGCCGCCCCAACGCTTCGGTGTAGCCCAGCACATCCGATGTCAGCGCCTTGGCAGCGGCGTCCAACGCCACCTTCGGCGCCCGAGTTCCGGGCTGTCCGGCCTCAAGGTGAAATACGGTCCGCCCCGCTGCAGCCAACGCATTCGCGCGGTCTAGAACATCCATCACGATAAACGGCGCAACTTCGCTGCGTTTGGAAGGTGTCACGGGTCGTACGCCTTAATTCTGCTTCACGGAGCGGTCACTATGGACGCGAAACGACGGCTGATTCACGCCCTTTTTCATCCGCCCGACAACAACCCTGTGACAAGCAACTGATTGACGCCAAATCGTCGCCTTCGTACCGTGACGGTCAAGTCGGGTGAGGGGCACTTCGCCGAAACCTATTGCGCCATATTGGGCGCGCAGTCCTTGCGTTTGTTGGAGACTGATGTCGTGACCACCCTCTCGAAATCCCTCCGTGCCGCCGGTCTTGGCCTCGTCGCGACTGGTGCACTGCTTGCTGCCCAAACCGACGCATGGGCAGCCGCCGGCATCCGCGACGCAGAGATCGAGAAAATTCTCCGGAACTACAGCGATCCGATCTTCAAGGCAGGCGACCTCGATCCGAAGGCGGTCAAGATCTACATCATCAACGACCCATCGCTGAATGCCTTCGTGGCCGGCGGTCAGAACGTCTTCATGCACACCGGCATGATCATGACGCTCAACACGCCCAACGAGCTAAAAGGCGTCATTGCACACGAAACCGGCCACATCACCGGCGGTCACTTGGCGCGCGGTCCCGAAGCGTATGCGAAGGCCGAAATCCCGATGCTCGTCGGCATGCTGGCCGGCGTCGCAGCGATCGCGGCCGGCGCACCCGACCTCGGTTTGGCGCTCTTGATTGGCTCGCAGTCGATCGCCCACCGCGAGGTTCTGGCCTACAGCCGCACGCAAGAATCCGCGGCCGACCAAGCCGGCGCGAAATTCATGAACGCGACGAGCCAGTCGCCGCGCGGGATGGTGAAAGTTTTCGACCGCTTCGCCGACCAAGAAATCATGAGCGGCTACCGCCAAGACCCGTTCATCCGCTCACATCCCTTATCGCGCGAACGCGTTTCCAACTTGCAGAACTTGGCCGACGAATCTCCATTCAAAGACGCCAAGGATTCGGCCACGGACCTCGCACAGTACGAGCTCATGCGGGCAAAGTTGCGGGGCTTTATCGAAACGCCGGAAGTGGTCCTCAGACGCTATCCGATGTCGGACCGCAGCGCGGCGGCCCGTTACGCGCGCGCGGCAGCCTTCTTTCGCTCCGCCCAACTCGATCGTGCATTACCCGAAATCGACAGCTTGATCGCCGAAAGGCCGGCATACGCGTACTACTGGGAGCTAAAAGGGCAAATCCTCCTCGAGTCGAGCCGCGCGAAAGAATCTGTGGCGCCCTACCGCGAAGCCGTCAAACTCGCGCCCGATGAACCGCTGATCCGCGCCAGCCTCGGTGCGGCCCTGCTTGCGACCGAAGACAAGACGGTGGTTGCCGAAGCGAAGAAGCACCTCAAAACGGCGTTGAAGGACGAACCCGACAACGGCATGGCCTGGTATTACCTGTCGCTCGCTTACGGCGAGACGGGGGACGAAGGCCTCGCCGCGCTCGCAACGGCGGAGCGTTATTATACGCTCGGCGGTTACCCCCAGGCCGTCAACTTTGCTCAGCGTGCCGCGGCGAAGCTGAAAGAAGGCACCAACGATTGGCAGCGTGCGAACGACATCGTGGCGATCGCGCAAGCCAAAGCCGCCGAACGCGGACGCTAAAGCGAACAGAATGAACAACCAAAAAACAGTCCTCTATCTGCTTCTCGCCGCCGCAATCATGGTCGCAGCCGTGTTCGGCGCCCTGCGCTTCGCCAGCATGCTCGGTGGCGAAGAAGTACCCGCCGTCGCCATGAGTAAGGGCGATGTCGAAAAGATCGTACGCAACTACCTGCTCGAGAATCCGGAACTGATTCTCGAGGCGGTCGAAGGCTTGAAAAACAAGGAAGAGGGCCAGCGCCTCGTCAAGATGCGCGACAAAGCAAAGGCTCACCAAACGCAACTTTACGCCGAAGCCGAACCGCTCGTCGCCGGCAACCCGAAGGGCGATGTGACGATCGTTGAGTTCTTCGACTACCGCTGCCCGTACTGCCGCAACGTGAAGAAGACGGTCGCTGATCTCCTCAGTCAGGACGGCAACGTGAAGCTGATCTTGAAGGAATTCCCGATCCTTTCGCCCGAATCCGAAATGGCGGCGCAAGTCGCGATCGCGGCCGCCGCTCAGGGCAAGTATTGGGACGTGCACATGGCGTTCATGGGCGCTGAGGATCTGAACGCAGAGCGCATTTTCGTTCTGGCGAAGGAAGCGGGCGCCGACATCACCCGCCTCAAGGCCGACCTGAAAGACCCGAAGATCACGAAAAGGCTCGCGGAAACGCAGAGCCTGGCGCGCTCGCTTGGCATCGACGCGACACCCACATTCTTCATCGGCGACGAACCATCGACCGGCGCGCTAACGCTCGAAGAACTGAAAAAAGCCGTGGCCGCGGCCCGTAAGGCAAAACCCAGCTAGATCAATCCTGCCAGCGGCGACGACGGATCGGCGTAGGTCTTCTTCTTCATCCGCCCCGCAAGGTAGGCAAGCCGTCCCGACTCGACGGCCAACTTCATCGCGCGCGCCATCATGATCGGGTTCTTGGCCTCGGCGATGGCCGTATTCATCAACACGCCGTCGCAGCCGAGTTCCATCGCGACCGCTGCATCCGACGCCGTGCCGACGCCCGCGTCGACCAACACCGGCACCTTCGCCGCTTCGACGATCAGGCGAATGTTCACCGGGTTCTGAATTCCGAGCCCCGACCCGATCGGCGCGGCCAGCGGCATGATCGCTGCCGCACCCGCATCTTCAAGCCGCTTGCACATCAACGGATCGTCGCTGCAATAGACCATGACCTGGAAGTCGTCCTTGGCCAGGATTTCCGTCGCTCGCAAGGTCTCGATCATATCCGGGTACAGCGTCTTGCGATCGCCGAGCACCTCAAGTTTCACCAGCGACCAACCGCCCGCCTCGCGCGCGAGGCGCAGCGTGCGCATCGCCTCTTCCGCCGTGTAACAACCGGCAGTGTTCGGCAAATACACGACCTTTTTCGGATCGATGAAATCGACGAGTTTCGGACTACCCGGATCGGCCACGTTCACGCGCCGCAGCGCAACGGTCACGATCTCTGCACCGGATGCCTCCAGCGCCGCCGCGTTCTCGGCATAGTCCTTGTATTTGCCGGTCCCGATGATCAGCCGCGAACGGAACGTCCGGCCCGCCACGGTCCAGGTGTCGTTCTGCATGGTCATGGCTCACCCGCCTCCGACGAAATTGACGATCTCAAGCTTGT
>JBKJZU010000536.1:0-6861 GCA_046715015.1 Micropepsaceae bacterium | reverse complement strand
CCCGATAAAGGACTCCCCTCTCCCTCTCGCTTCGGGAGGGAGAGGGGCCGGGGGTGAGGGAGGGCCCTCCACCACACCGGCATTTGTTGTCGTCAAAACAAATTCACCACAAGGCCACGAAGCAACCTTGAGCTCGTGGAGCGCCCACCCTCACCCCCTAACCCCTCTCCCTCCCGAAGCGAGAGGGAGAGGGGAGTCCTTTATCGGGCGAAGAACGGCTCGGCCGGCAAGAACGGCAGCCGAAGCGTGAACGCGCCCGGTCCGATCAGCGCCGAGGCAAGCGAGGCCGCGGTCCAGAACACCGGATACTCCCAACCGCCGCCGGTCGCGCTAAACACCCAACCGTTGCCCGCGTGTTGCAAGGCCGCGCCGAGCAAGATCGGAATCATAAGGAGCGCTGCCGAGCGCGCGTAGACGCCTGTGATGAGCGCCAGGCCACCCGCGATCTCGCCGAACATCACGAGATAGGCGAAGAACGCGGGATACCCGATCGACTCGAAAAAGCCCACGGTGCCGGCGACGCCGAATGTGAACACCTTCAAGATAAGGCCGTGCGCCAAAGCCGCGACGCCGAGTGAGATGCGCAGCACCGCTGCGCCATAGTCTGCCTGCGTGGTCATGTCAGTCTCCTGTTGTGAATGATCTAAAGGGCCATATCGAAGAGCAAGACTTCCGCGTCGTTCGCGCCGTCGAGCGTGAGCGTGCCTGCAGCCTCGATCGCCGCACCGTCGCCGGCTGTGAGCGCCGTGCCGTTCAGCCGCGCGCTACCGCGCGCGACATGCACCCACGCGCCACGCCCCGCTTTGAGCTCATGCGTCACCGCGTGACCGGATCCGAGCAGCGTCGCGTAGAAATCGACGTCGCGGTGGATCGTCACCGAACCGTCGCGGCCGTCGCGCGACCCGACCAGGCGAAGCTTACCGGTCTTCTCCTCGGCGCTGAACGACTTCTGCTCGTAGCTCGGCGTAAGCCCGCGTTGCTCCGGAATGATCCAGATCTGCAGAAAATGTACGGGATCGGCTTTCGACGCGTTGAACTCGCTGTGCCGGATGCCGGTGCCGGCCGACATGCGCTGCACGTCGCCGGGCCGGATAACCGAACCCGTGCCGATGCTGTCCTTGTGCGCCAGCCCGCCGTCGAGGACGTAGGAGATGATCTCCATGTCCGCATGTCCGTGCGGTTGGAACCCGCCGCCCGGCGCCACACGGTCGTCGTTGATCACCCGCAACGGGCCAAAGCCCATATGCGCGTCGTCGTGGTATTGGCCGAACGAAAAGGTGTGGTGGCTGTCGAGCCAACCGAAATTGGCCCGGCCGCGGTCCGCTGATTTTCTAAGTGCGAGCGCCATTGCCGTCTCCTTGCGATGCGTTGTTGCCGGGAGATTTGGTCCAAAACAGCGAAGTTACAATCCGCGTTCTGATTGACTTATTGTATCGCCTGGATTGACAATGCCGGATGGATCGCTTCCGCAGCCTTGAAGTTTTCGCAGCAACCGCCGAGCGGTTGAACTTTGCCGCTGCCGCGCGCGAGCTGAGGCTCACACGCGCGATGGTGTCGAAACACATCGCCGATCTGGAGGCGCGTCTCGGCGTACGCCTGTTCCACCGAACCACCCGCCGCGTGAACCTGACGGAGGCGGGCCGCGCGCTTGCCGAACGGGCAGCCGACGTCATCGACGCCGTCAACGAAACCGAAGATGCCGTGCGCGATTTGCACACGGTGCTGAAGGGGCGCCTGCGCGTGAACGCGCCGGTATCGTTCGGCTCGCAGCAACTGGCGCCGTTGATCGCGCGCTTCTTGGGCGACAATCCCGGCGTCGAAATCGACCTCACGCTGAACGACCGCGCCGTCGACCTGGTGGAGGAGGGCTATGACATCGACATCCGCATCGGCGTACCCGCGGACTCAAGCCTGATTGCGCGCCGCCTGGCGCCCGCGCGTCTGGTGATCGTGGGTTCGCCCGACTATCTCAGGCGCAACGGCATGCCGAAAACCTCGGCCGATCTGAAGCGCCACAACTGCCTGGGCTATGCCTACTGGTCGCTGCGCGACGAGTGGCATCTGACGACGCCGCAAGGAAAACTCGAACGCGCGAAGGTGTCGGGCTCGCTCGTCGCGAACAACGGGGATGCGTTACGCATTGCCGCCATCGAAGGCGTGGGCCTTATTCAGCAACCGACGTTCAGCATCTGCAGCGACTTGGCCGACGGCCGCCTGGTGCAAGTCCTACCCACGCACACGATCCGCGAGCTCACCGTGCATGCGCTCTATGCGCCCGGCGCCGCGCCGAACGCTAAGGTCCGCGCCCTCATCGATCTGCTGGCCGGTTCATGGGGTGGCGAACCACCCTGGGAGCGCGCGGCTAAAGGCCGGACTAAAACCGCCGCAAAAGCCGGTCGATATACTCGAGCTCGTTGACCGGCCGTCCGCGTTCGGCAGCGCGGCGTTGCAGTTCTTCGAGAATCTCGCGTGCCTTCTGAATGTCGAGCTTGTCCGGCACTTTCACAGAGCCGCCAAACGATTGCCCGTAAGAAGCCTGCGGCCGCCCGAAAGGATCTTCGTTTTCGCCTTGGCCGATGCCTTGTCCGGGCCCGATCGCGCCTTGCGCCTGCATCTGCTGCAGCAATTGCTTCGCGACCGCTTCGCCGCCCTTGCGTAGTTCGTCGATCGCCTTTTGCTGGTTCTCGCCGGCACTACCGAGTTCGCCGTTGGCGAGCTTGTCTGCCGCGTCGTCCATCGCGTCTTGCGCGCGGCGCAACGTTTGCGCCATCTCGCCCGGCCCCGCCTTCTTCATCATGGTGCTGAGTTCGTCGCTGAGCTTCTCCTGCTCGCCCTTCAGGCCCGACGGTTTCTTGACGCCCGACTCCAGCGCCTGCTGTTGCTCGCGGAACGTCTTGTCCATCAGCGCGCGCTGCCGCGCGATCATCTGCCCGAGCTTCTCAAGCGATTCCGTCGCCGATTTCTGCTCGCCGGTCATCTGGCCGCCGCCGGCCATCTGCATGTTTTCAAGCATGTCCTGCAGCTGCGACAGCAGCTGCTGCGCCGCCGCGCGCGAACCTTGCTTCGCCAAATTCTGAATTTGATCGAGCATCGACTGCAGGTCTTGCGCCCGCACCATCTGCCCGCCCATCCCTGGCATCATCGGGCTTTGGCCTTGCGCCTTTTCGGCCATGGCTTTGAGCGCGCGTTCCATCGCCGCGCGCAGCTGCGCCATCAAAGCCTCGATCTCGGCCTCCGGCGCACCACGGGCAAGCGCGTCCATCAGCTTCTGCTGCACGGCGCGCAGTTCTTCTTGCGCGAGCGGCGCGTCGCCTTCTTCGACCTTCAACGCCATGTCCCACAAGAGCTGCTGCACCGGTGCCAACTCGGTGCTGTTACGCGCCCGGGACACCATGTAATAGGCCGTGCGCATGCCCAGATAGATGCGCTGATCGGGCGTAAACCGCTCCGGCGCGATCGCCAGCGCGTCCAGCCCCTTCGCGACATACGGCGCGGTCGACGGTGCGCGCGCGAGGCTGCGCCGCTGCTCGATCAAGGCCCGCGCCAGAAGCTCGTTGAACCGGCGCTCCGGCAGCACGATCTTCATCGGCTTCGACTTCGCGACATGGCCCGCCTCGTCGCGCGCGATCAGCGTGACGGTGACCGGCAATCCGGCCCACACATGCGCCGTCAGATCCTTGAAGATCATCGCGTCGCCTTCGCGCGCGGGTGACGGCGGCAACGGCAGCTCGAACGACAACGGCTTCGGCGGCGTGCGGTCCGACGGTGAGGACTGATGGTTAAGCGCGATCTCGGCCGACGCGGCGGTCACGCCGTAATCGTCCTTGACGACATAGTTGAACTTCAGCGACTGCGCGTTCGTGATCTGCAGCGGCGTCTTGAACGCGATCATCGGCGGCGTGTCGGTCTTCACGGAAAGTAGCCAGATCCCCGTCTGCGATGCGTTGACGGAAAGGCGCACCGTCATGTTCTGCTCGACGGAAAGCTTCGCGTCGCGCGCGTCGCCGCCGGCAGGCATGAACTCAGGCCGCGTCTGCGGCGGCATCGACGTACCGAGCGATCCGACCCGCAGCACCGCCGACGCATCGCCATGCGTGCGCACGGTGAGGATCGAACCCTTTGGCACCGTGACGGCAACGCCGTCCGACTGCGTGTTCGCGGTCAGATGCTGCGGCGCCTCGCCGGTATAGGCAGGCGGCGTCACCCACGCTTCGAACGTGGCGGGCCCGTTCCCTTGCGCCCAGCCCGGCGACAGGGCGGCCGCGAGCCGCGCCGGAACCTCCGACCAATTCACGACGGTGAGCGCCAAGATCGCCAGCACGATCAGGATGCGCAACGCCTGCGGATCGCGTGTGGCCAACGACAGCCGCGGCCAAGCAACCTTCAGCCGGTTGATGTGATGCAGCACCCACTGCCGGTGCGCGTGCCACAAGCGCTTCGTATCGTCGTCGTTGCCCGTTGCGGGTTTGTCTTCCAGCGCGCTCAACGGCCGGTGATCGAGTCCGCTCGATTGTTCGAGATGGCGCACCGCTTGCGAGCGCGACGGCACCGACGTCGAGCGCAGCGAGTACATCACCGCCCAGCCGATCGCGGCGGCAAACCCGAAGAGGCTCACCAAGTGCAGCCATTCCGGCAAATAGACGAACACATTTGCGAGCGCGAGGATGATGAAGAGCCCGGCGATCCCGCCCGCGGGCCAGAGCAGCGGCCAAAACCGCTCCGCCGACAGCGACGCCCAAGCGAGCATCACGTGCCGCTGCACGATCTTGGGCAGGCCGCCGCCCTTGTCGTCCGTCGCGATATGCAAGCTCTCGTCGCTCAAACGCTCAACCTCTCGCAGGGGCTAGAGCCAGTTCGGCCAGCGCTCCTGCGCAATCATGTCGTCGACAGTCTGCCGCGGCCGTGTGACCGCAAATTGGCGACCCTTAACAAGCACTTCCGGGGCCAAACCGCGGGCATTGTAACTGGACGCCTGCACTGCGCCATAGGCACCCGCCGAAAGTATGGCAACCAAATCCCCGGCGGAAACGCCTGGTAATTCACGATCACGTGCGAAAAGGTCCGTGCTTTCGCACACCGGCCCAACCACGTCGTAAACCTTGCGTTGTGCTGACGTGTGTCGCACCGGCACGATCTCGTGCCAGGCGTCGTAAAGGGCAGGGCGGATCAAATCGTTCATCCCCGCATCCAGGATGAGGAATTCCTTCGCCTCGCCGCGCTTCACATAGAGCACCTGTGAAACGAGCACGCCCGCGTTCGCCGTGATCAGCCGCCCGGGTTCCACGATCAGCTGCGCGTCGAGCCCCGCCACCGCTTCGCGCACGACAACGCCGTAATTCTCCGGCAACGGCGGCGCCATCCGCTCTTCATAGGGGACGCCCAAGCCGCCGCCGAGATCGACGCGCGAAATCTCATGGCCTGCCGCGCGTAATTCGCGGACAAGGCCGCCGACCTTCGCGAACGCCTCGCGAAACGGCCCAAGGTCGGTGATCTGACTGCCGATATGTACGGCAACGCCCACGACCTTGATCGCGGGCAGCTTCGCCGCATGCGCATAAGCCCCCTTCGCGCGGCCCCACGCGACCCCGAACTTGTTCTCGGCCTTGCCCGTCGAAATCTTCGCGTGCGTCTTCGCATCGACGTCGGGATTGACGCGCAACGCAACCGAGGCCACTGCGTCCTTCGACGAAGCCACCTCGTTCAAAACGTCGAGCTCTTCCTCGCCCTCGACGTTGAACTGATAGATGCGGGCATCCAGCCCCGCCGCGATCTCCGCGCGCGTCTTGCCCACGCCCGAGAACACGATCTTCGACGACGGCACACCGGCCGCGAGCGCCTTCTTGAGTTCCCCGCCTGAAACGATGTCCGCGCCGGCGCCAAGCTTCGCCAGCGTCTTGATAACCGCGAGGCTCCCGTTCGCCTTCACCGCATAGGCAACCAGCGCCCCCTTCGGCATCGCCTCCGAGAAGACGCGGAAGTGCCGCTCCAACGTCGCCGTCGAATAACAATAGAAAGGCGTGCCCACCGCAGCCGCGATCTCGGAAAGCGGCACGTCCTCGGCGCACAAGTGGCCGTCGCGATAGTCGAAATGGTTCATGCAAAAGAGCCGTCGAAATTGGGTTCGCGTGCGTTGGTGCGATCATGGGTGTATTAGATTCCCCATGCGTTCGCCACAGCTACACGACGCCGTCGAAGGGCTCTACGCCGAATTTCGCGTGCCCAAACCGCGCACGATCGATGGTTGCCCCTGCTGCACTGATCCGAAAGAGGTCTGCACGCTGCTCGCAAAGGGTCTGCGCGAACTCACGCCGGATGAACTGAGCAACTACGGATCGTCGTTGTTTCTGACGATGGGCGACGAGAAGGACTTCGAGTATTTCTTGCCGAGGCTGTTCGATGTGGCGACTGATCAGGATTGGTGGCCCTCTCCGGAAGTCCTGCTCGACAAGCTCAAGCGCGCGAATTGGACCGAATGGTCGTCGCGTAGAAAGTCGGCCGTCAAACGCGCGATCGACCTCTGGTTCGCCGATCAAATCGCTACGGTTGAAGGCCTTGCCGAGGACGAGCGCCTCTACATGGGGTCGGAGTTGGATAAGGTGCTATGCGGTATCGCCCATGCTGGCATTCCGCTGGCGCCGTATCTCGAAGTGCTGTCGAACCATCCCGAGGCGCTGCGGTTCCTCTATGAAAGGAACGTCAGCAGCCTTTTGAAGAAGAAGCGCTTGAGCAATCCGTTCTGGACCGATTGCCCCCAAGCCGAAGCCGAAGTGATCTCGCTCTTCAACGCGCCGCGCATTCGCGAACGTTTGGGCCTTTAGCGCGCGGCCGCGCTCACGCTCGGCTTCGGCGGCTCCAGCGGCC
>JBKJZU010000535.1:0-3571 GCA_046715015.1 Micropepsaceae bacterium | reverse complement strand
CCCGTACACCGTGAAGAACCGAAGTCCGGTCGCCGGAACCCCGTAGAGATGCGCGTAGGTGTGGCCGATCAACTCGTCGGCCTTCTTCGTCGCTGCGTAGAGCGAATTCGGTTGCTCCGTCTCGTCGTCGATCGAAAACGGCAGCTTCGTGTTCCCGCCGTAAACCGACGACGAACTCGCATAAACGAAATGCTGAAGGCCCGCGAACCTGCGCGCCAGCTCCAGCATCACGACCTGACCCATCACATTCGACGTCACGTAGGTGTAGGGATCGGTCAGCGAATGCCGCACCCCCGCCTGCGCCGCCAAATGCACGACATGCGTGACACCCGGATACTTCGAAGCCAGCCCCAACATCGCGTCGCGATACGCGATATCGATCAGATCGAACGCGAAACCCTTTTGCGCCGTCAGCTTCGCCAGCCGCGCATCCTTCAGCGCCACCTCGTAATACGCGTTCAGATTGTCGACGCCCACGACCGTATCGCCGCGCGCCAGCAACGCTTGCGCGACATGAAACCCGATAAAGCCGGCCGCGCCGGTCAACAAAACCTTCATCTCAAAGGCTCCAATACGTAATACCCTTCGGCACCGTCGCCGGATCGATCGCCGACTTCACGTCGATCAACACACCAAGCGGCTTCAGCTTGGCGAGCAGGGCAGGGATCTCGGCCAGGAACGCGCGATGCGGCACCGCCAGGATCAGCGCATCCAGATCGTGAAGCTGATCCAAATCGCTGAGCGCGATACCGTACTCGCGCACCGCATCTTCTGTCCGCGCCATCGGGTCGCTCACCGTCGCGCGCACGTCGAACTTCGCAAGCTCGTGCACAATGTCCGGCACGCGGCTGTTGCGCGTGTCGGGCACGTTCTCCTTGAACGTCAGTCCTAAGATCGCGACGCGAGCCTCGTTCAGCGCCGTGTTGTTGCGGCTCAAGAACCGCACCGTGCGCTGCGCGATGAACGCGCCGACGCCGTCGTTGATCCGCCGCCCGGCCAAGATCACATCCGGGTGATAGCCAAGCGCCTCCGCCTTCGTCGTCAGGTAGTAGGGATCGACTCCGATACAGTGCCCACCGACGAGCCCCGGCGTGAACGGCAAGAAATTCCACTTCGTCTTCGCCGCCGCCAGAACATCGGTGGTGCGAATCTCCAACCGGTCGCAAATCAACGCTAGCTCGTTCATCAGCGCGATGTTCAGATCGCGCTGCGTGTTCTCCAGAACCTTCGCGGCCTCCGCCACTTTGATCGACGGCGCGACGTGGACGCCGGCGGGAACGACGGCCCCATAGAGACGCGCGAGGGTTGCAGCGGTCGCTTTATCCTCAGCCGACACAACCTTCACGATACGTTGCAGCGTATGTTCCTTGTCCCCAGGGTTGATCCGCTCCGGCGAATAGCCGATCCGGAAATCAGACCCCTGGTTCAAACCGGAAACCTGAGCGAGTATCGGACCGCAAAAGTCTTCTGTTAGACCGGGATAGACCGTCGATTCGTAGCAGACGATCGAGCCTCGCTTCAGCGCGCGCCCGGCGATTTCGGAAGCGCTCTTCAACGGGCCAAGATCGGGCCGCTTCTGATCGTCGATCGGTGTCGGCACACACACAATAAAGACGTCGGCGCCTTTGAGGTCGTCTTCGCGATGGGTAAATGTCAGTTGAACGGATTTGAGTTCAGCGCGCGTGAGTTCGCCGGTCCAATCTTCACCTTGTTTCAGCGCATCGACGCGCGCCTCATTGATGTCGAACCCGATCGAGCCCGGAAACTTCGCCGCAAAACCCACTGCGACCGGCAAGCCGACATATCCAAGGCCGATGACGGCAACGCGTTCGCTCATGCGCAAAAATCCAAGGTTGGCGGCATAGGTACGCCGGCCCTTCTCGCTGTCAAGCAGTGCGGGGCGGCATGACCCGCGACGAAGACAGCGTTTGGCTTTACCCCGAGCGCATTCTGCTCGTCGCCTTTCTCATCGTCATCGCATGGGCCCCGTTCCCCTATGGCTCGAACCGTCCATGGGCCGAACTCGCGTTAGGTTTGGGGCTGGGCGGCATCCTCCTCGTTTGGGCGGGCCTCGCGCTCACCGGCATCATCCAAGTGACGCCGCAGCTTCGCCGCTTGGCGATTCCAGCGCTCTGTGTCGTCGCAGCGTTGGGCTGGGGCTTCATTCAATCGGTGAACCTCGAAGCCTTCGACAAACTCACAGGCATAAGCCTCGTCGCGCTCGCGCATCCCCTCTGGGACATGACCGGCGCAGCGCTGCGCAGCAACGTCGGCGCCTACGTCTCCGTCGATCCCGAGCTCACGCGCCAAGCGGTATTCGCGGCCTCGCTCAGCATCGCGGCCTTCCTCATCGCGTTCGAAGTCTCGCGCGACCGCGACCGCGCGGCATCGATTGTCAGCGGTATCGTCGTTATTGGGTTTTTGTACACCGCTCTCGCGCTTGGAAGTTTCTACGCGAAGGTCGACTTCCAATCCTGGCTGATGCCGGACCCGAAAATCGACACGGTGCGCGTCACCGGTCCGTTCGTGAACCCGAACCACTTCGCGACGTTCGCAGCCCTGGCCGCAATCGCGGGTCTGGGCCTCTTCGTGGAGAAGTTGCGTCAGTCGATCGTGTGGGACCGCGGCACCCGCCTCATCGCACGCACCGGCTTGGCCGCGCTGACGGGCGAAGTTGCGCTGCTCTTCGTCATGATCGTGACGACGGTGTCGGCCCTTCTGCTCACGCAGTCGCGCGGCGGCGTCATCGCGTTCTTCCTGGGCACCGTCGCATTGATCACGGCGTTGACCGTCGGACGCCGCGCCAACAAGGGCGAAGCCTCTGGCCACCGCGCTATGGCCGCACTCCTTGTCACCATCCTGGGTGTTGCGGGCGCCGTCAGCGCCGACCCGCTGCTCGGCCGCGTGCAGGAACAAGGCGTCACCGACAACGCCCGCGCCGCCATCGCGCAATCGACAATGAAAGCGATCGAAGCCGCTCCCCTCATGGGCCACGGCTTCGGCGCCTTCGAACGCTACTATCCGTTCTTCAGCGACGGCGCCGTCACCGGCAACATCGACGAAGCCCACAACGACATCTTGGAGACGTTCGCCGACCTCGGCATCCCCGCAGGCCTCGCCTACCTCGCCGTGCCGGTGGTGCTCGCATGGATGTGCTTCCAAGGCTGCCTGAACCGTCGCCGCGACAGAGTGTTTCCAGCAATCGGCTTCGCAGCCTCCGTCGTCGTCGGCATCCACGCTGCCGTCGAGTTCAGCCTTCAAGTCCCCGCCGTCGCCGTCACATACGCGGCGCTCCTGGGCCTCGGCGTCGCCCAATCTTGGCGCACGAATATGGACCTGATCCGCTAAGGCGGTACAATCAGATTATGATCGAGCATCAGTCCACCATCACATGTCCGGCGTGCGGTTTTCAGTCACAAGAAACCATGCCGGAAGATGCCTGCGTCTTCTTCTACGACTGCAAACAGTGCGCAGCGCAATTGAAGCCGAAGAAGGGTGACTGCTGCGTCTTCTGTTCATACGGCTCCGTAAAGTGCCCGCCTATCCAGGCGGAAGGCGGCTGCTGCGTCGT
>JBKJZU010000534.1:0-2973 GCA_046715015.1 Micropepsaceae bacterium | reverse complement strand
GGCTTCATCGCGACCCTGTTCCCGAAAGCGCGCATCATTCACACGCGGCGCAATCCGTTCGACACCTGCATCTCGATTCTGCAGCAGAACTTCAATGACGCGCACACTTACGCGCGAAACCTCGCGGATCTCGGCCACCACTACGCCCACTACCTCCATCTAATGCAGTACTGGCGCGAGGTTCTGCCGGGCCGCATGCTGGAAATCGACTACGAAGATCTCGTCGAAAACCAGGAAGAGGTGTCGCGCAAGCTGATCGACTTCGTCGGTCTGCCGTGGGACGACGCGTGCCTGCGTCCGCAAGACGTTCAGCGCACGGTTTTGACCGCCAGCGTCTGGCAGGTCCGTCAGCCCGTCTACAAACGCTCGGCCGGCCGTTGGAAGAACTACGAACAGCATCTGGGTCCGCTGCGTGATGCGATGAAAGCGGCGGGCGCAAATATCTGACGCTGCGTTCCGTAAAGCGGAAATCCGTAGCTTCCCCTGTGACTCGAAAAGCACGTTCGCTCTGAGATCGGCGCGAACGTGCACTCGGTACTGTGTTCCCGAATCTCATTTTCCCTATATTCCAGCCGGTGGTTAACCAAAAAGATTCGGGCCGCTAAGGTCTCGTTAACCACGGGGGTGTCCTTCTGAGGAAGACGACGGTGCGGAAGCGTCTCCGCGCCCCGGCGATATTCAGGAGGGACTAATGAAGTTGAACAAGTACGGCGTTACCGCCGCATCGCTGGTGGTGCTGGCGTTCGGTTCTGCAAGCGCTTACGCGGCCGCGATGGGCACGGTGAACATCGCAACTGGGTACACCTGGCAAGACGTCGATGATGCCGAGGATCAGGACGAAGAGTTCATGAACCTCTTCATCGGCGGTAAGGTGAACATTCCTTACTCGCAGACCGTCAACCTGCAGCTCGACGCTTTCGCGGATGCTACCTACGCAAACGAGGAAGACGACAACAACTACGGCACCGGAATCGGTGTGGGCGCTCACGTCAATTATCGTGACGACCGCGGCTTGCTCGGCATATTCGGAGCCACCGGCCGCTCCTCGTCGATCGACGAGGACACTGCGTCGTTCTTCGCGGCGGGCTTCGAGGGGCAGTGGTATTGCGATCAGTGGACGTTCTCCGGCCAGATCGGCTACCTCGACTCGGGCGAAGATGACGATGGCGGCGACGATGATGACTTCTTCAACAACGCAGGCTTCGCCCGCATAGGCGTCGACTACTATGCCAGCAAGCGCCTCAAGCTCTCCGGCGAAGTGAGCTACGCCGATGGCGAGCAAACAGACGATGACGCCACACTTTGGGAATGGAAGGCTGGCGTCGAGTACTTGTTCTCGCCGGCAGTGCCAGCGTCGGTGTACCTTGAGTATCGCGGCGTGAAGACCGAGGAAACCGGTGGCAACGACGAACTCCAAAATCATGCGTTGAATCTGGGTGTTCGTTTCCACTTCGGAGCGACCGATCTCATGCACTCTGACCGTGCCGGTGCGTCGGCCTCGTTGCCTGGATTCCAGCGCTGGGTCAGCGAAGCAGGTGAGTCGATCGACTAACGAACTGGGCGGCTCTGGCGATGCCTGGGCCGCCCGCTCTCGTGAAGACGCCGCAATGGCGCGCACGAACTCGGGTGTCGACGGCCGGAAACCCAGGTCTGCAGCTTGGCACACAACGAATTTCAGGAGGCATGCATGCGAATGAAACAGATTTTGCTGGCGACATCGGCGCTGGCGGTGCTTGCGGGGGCGCAGCAGGCCCAAGCGGCAAGTGACTTGTACGTGAGCGTATTCGGCGGCGCGAACTTCCTTCAAGACCAATCGCAAGTCTTCAGTGAGTCGTCGTACGCGTTTGACTCCGACACCGGGTTTGTTCTGGGCGGCGCAGTCGGCACGCGTTTGACGAACTGGGCGAAGGGCCTGCGCGTGGAACTTGAGGCCGGATACCGTCGCAACGACGTAGGCGGCGTGTGGACCACGAGCACCGGCAGCACCGGTGGCATCGTTGACGCGAACATGTCGACGTTCTCGGTCATGGCGAATGCCTGGTACGACATCGACATCGGCAGCAAGTTGCGTCCGTATGTCGGCGGCGGCATTGGCTGGGCGCGCGCGAAGCTTGAAATCGCGCTGATCTCGACGTTCACCTTCAGCGGCGCCACCTTCACCACCCGGACCGAAGATCAATTCGACAACTCGGGATTCGCTTGGCAACTCGGCCTCGGAATCAACTACGAAGTGTCGCCTGACGTCGAAGTGGGTATCGGGTATCGCTACTTCGTCGGTCCGGACATTGGCGGCGAGGGCGGAGAGTCGAACTTCTTGATCTTCAATGACCCGAGCAGGGTCGACAACGAGAACCACGCCGTCCAAGTCAATCTAACGGTCGGCATCAACTAACGCTTCAAGGCCGGCGGTCCCAACCGCCGGCCTTCTCGTTCTGGCCAATCAATCTGACCCTCGAAACAAACTAACGGAATTCGGTCTGGCGGTGGGGTCCGCCCGCCGCAATCCTCGCGCATCGGCGCAACGCAGAACTGGGAGGCGAATATGCAGCGCAAACATCTCTGGCTCGCCACGACCGCGTTGGCGCTACTCGGTACGATCCAAGCGGCGGACGCCGGCGGCATTTACGTCAGTGTCTTCGGCGGCGGCAACATGCTGCAAGACGAATCCCATGCAGGGACGGGCGGCAACTACAACAGCACCGCGCGCAACACGTTCGACTCCGACACCAGCTTCGCACTCGGCGCCGCCGTGGGCATGAGTCTCGAGAACTGGCTCAAAGGCCTGCGCGCCGAAATCGAAGCCTCCTACCGGCGCAACGACCTCGAAGGCAACTGGACAGAATACACCGGTTTCTATGACACGACCGACAGCGGCACGCTCGACGGGAACCTCTCGACGTTCGCGGTGATGGCCAACGTCGCCTACGACATCGATGTCGGTTCGAAGTTCAAGCCCTACGTCATGGCGGGCGC
>JBKJZU010000533.1:0-8315 GCA_046715015.1 Micropepsaceae bacterium | reverse complement strand
AGATCGACGCGCTCGTCACGCTCTCCACGAACCCGTTCAAATACCTTGTTGCGCCGCGCCTCATCGCGGCCGTGCTTACGATGCCCATCCTCGTCGGCATCGGCGACATCATCGGCGTCATGGGCGGTTGGGTCGTGGGCGTCTACACGCTCGACTACAACTCCGCGTCCTATCTGAAGAACACGGCAGACTTCCTGAAGATGGGCGACGTGACGTCGGGCCTTTGGAAGGCGGCCGTCTTCGGTTTCATCATCGCGCTCATGGGCTGCTACCACGGCTACCATTCGAAGGGCGGCGCGCAAGGCGTCGGTGCCGCGACCACGAACGCCGTCGTCTCCGCCGCGATCCTGATCCTCGCCGCGAACTACATGATGACGTCGCTCTTCTTCGGAGGCGGCCGGTGACCACCCCGAAGATCGAAGTCAAAGGCCTTCACAAGCGCTTCGGCACCAAGGTGGTGCTCGACGGCGTGGATCTCTCCGTCGATCCGGGCGAGTCGCTCGTCATCATCGGCGGCTCCGGCACCGGCAAGTCCGTGACCATCAAAAGCATCTTGGGCCTAATCACGCCCGACAAAGGCTCGATCAAGGTCGACGACCGCGAGGTCACGCGCCTCACCGGCCGCGCCCGCGAAGAGGTCAACCGCAAATTCGGCATGCTGTTCCAGGCCGCCGCCCTCTTCGACTCGCTGACGGTCTGGGAGAACGTCGCCTTCGGCCTGATCCAAGGCCGCGGTATGAACCGCACGGAAGCGAAAAAGATCGCGCTACAGAAGTTGGCCAAAGTCGGCCTCGGCTCCGAAGTCGGCGAACTCTCGCCGTCGGAGCTTTCGGGCGGCATGCAAAAGCGCGTCGGCCTTGCCCGCGCGATCGCCGCCGAACCTGAGATCATCTTCTTCGACGAACCGACCACGGGCCTCGACCCGATCATGGCCGACGTCATCAACGACCTGATCGTGACGACGGTGAAGGACATGGGCGTGACCACGCTCTCCATCACCCACGACATGGTCTCGGCCCGCAAAATCGCCGACAAGATCGCGATGATCTACAAGGGCAAGATCATCTGGTCCGGCCGCAAGGAAGACATCGACAACTCGGGCAACCCCTACGTCGATCAATTCATCCACGGCCGCGCCGAAGGACCCATCAAAATGGAACTCGCGCGTTAGGAGGACATGATGGCCCGGTGGCTCAAGATCGTCGCAGGTCTCTTCGTCCTGATCGTTGCCGGCGCCGCCGTAGCCATCTTCATCGGCGGTCCCGACCTCATCTATCCGCGCGTCGCAGGCGAAAACTACGGCCCCGCCTCGATCGCGTTCGAAGACACCGACCCCGGCCCCACCATCGGCGGCACGATCACCCTCGGCCGCGCGCCGGATGAGAAAGGCGTCAGCGTCTACATGGTCCACTGGGGCTTGGAAGTGGGCGCAACCGGTGCGGAAGACGACACGGGCCACGGCGACCACGGCGGCAGCTGCAAGGGCTTCCGCGACACGAACCACGTCGCCAAGGCCCTGCCCTCGCAACCGGGCGACGCGATCACGATGGAAATCCCGCAAGGCACCGCCGTGCCGGCAGGCGCCGTCTACCTCGTCGCCCACACGCTTTACGGCGACATCCACAATCTGGCGAAGTGCGTACAAACCCCGATCGTCAACCGCATCGGCTGACGCGGAGCGTTGGCGCTTCGACACGCCCACGACGGTAGTTAAAGCAAGCGCGATGTATCTCGAGCGCCGTGAAGTACGCGCTCGATCTTGACGCCCTTCCCGCGGGCGAGAACGCGGTAGTAGATCATATAACTGTAGCCGACAAACGGGACTGATCGCACACCCTTGCGAAGGTCATCGCGCAAGCGCCCGATGTACGGATTTCTCGCGACCGTCATCATGAACCTATGCAATTCGCCAACGAATGACGCCGCGCGACCGGGGTTGTCCGCAGCGATGTAAGCGCCGATATCGACCAAGTCTTCCTCGGCACGCGGCGACAGAAGCAGCTTTGCTTCCCGCATTAGCGCTTCGATCGAACTTTCGAACGCTTGCTGACTAACCTGTCGGCAATCAGGTCGAGAAGACGCTGGACATCGAACGTTAGGTAGCCGTCTTTTTCGCCGCTCTCGATCCCCTCATCGATCGCAGTTTTCAGTTCATCGCGCCGAGCCGCCGCCCATGCTTTTTGCGCCGGCGTCAAAGCCGGAAAGCGAGGCGGCGCTTGTGTAGCGGATTTGGATTTGGAAATCATCTTCGGCATGGCGCAAGGCTACGCCGAACACGGCACGTTCTCAACGCCGAATTCCGTGTTGCTGGTGCCCTCGCGCGAGCTGCACCGTTGACACCACCCCACCTCCCCGCTTGGATCGTCATATGGCAAACACCAGCCTGCCCGGATGGCTCTACACCGACCCGCGCTTCTTCGAGCTCGAGCGCCAGAAGGTCTTTCGTCAAAGCTGGCACATCGTCGGCCACATCAACGACGCGCCGAAGCCCGGCGACTACGTCACGCTGGACGTGTTGGGTGAGCGCGTCGTCACGCTGCGCGGGTCCGACGGCGTGCTTAGAAGCTTCCACAACGTGTGCCGCCACCGCGCCGCGAAGATCGCGCCGGACGCACGCGGCGCCTGCGGTCACCGCCTCGTCTGCCCCTATCACGCCTGGAGCTACACGCTCGACGGCGCGCTGGCGGCGACGCCGAAATGGCAAGGCTTCGACGACCTGGATAAAACGAAACACGGCCTGCATCCGGTGGAGCAAGAAATCTTCCAAGGCTTCGTCTTCATCCGTTTCGAAAAGGGCCTGCCGTCGATCGCCGAGATGATGGCGCCCTACGCGGAAGAGCTGAAACCCTACGTGCTCGAGACGCTGGTGCCGAACGGCCGCGTCACGCTGCGCCCGCGCACCGTGAATTGGAAGAACATCGCCGACAACTACTCCGACGGCATGCACATCGCCGTCGCGCATCCGGGCCTCGCGCGGCTGTTCGGCGCGACCTACAAGATCGAAGCGCAAACCTGGGTCGACAAAATGTCAGGCGAACTACAGACAAATGCGTCCCAGAATTGGTCCGAGCGCGCATACCAAGGCCTGCTCGGCAACCTGACCCACGTGCCCGCCGATCGCCGCCGCAGCTGGGTCTATTACAAGCTCTGGCCGAACGTCGCCTTCGACATCTATCCCGACCAAGTCGACTTCATGCAGTTCTTGCCCGTCTCGCCGACCGAAACGCTGATCCGCGAGATCGCCTATGTGCATCCGGTGAAGAGCCGCGAACTCGACGCCGCGCGTTACCTGAACTGGCGCATCAACCGGCAAGTCAACGCCGAAGACACGAAGTTGATCGAAGGCGTGCAAGCCGGCATGACGTCGTCCAGCTACACGTCCGGCCCGCTCTCGCCGAAGGAGGTCTGCCTCGCCTCCTTCGCCAACCGCATGCGCAAACTCATTCCCGAAGCATCTCTGGAACGCGCCCCGCCGCATTAGCGATAGAAAATGTGGCTGCCGATACGCGCGACCTTGCGCAGGCTCGACGCCCAATAGGGCCTGACGGACGTCGCGTGATAGTGGGTGGCGCCGCGCGCCACCTTCCGCCTGCCCTTCGAACTCAGGACCAGCGCGGCCGCGCGCTTCGCCCGCGTCCACGCGGCAGTGTTGCGCACGACGTCTGCAATACCGTCGCAAGTGAACGAGAACTGGCAGCCCGTCCGGCGCGTCGAGCCTTCATAGACCACGCCGCACACCGTCCCCGGCCGCCCGTGCTGCCGCGTGCGCGCAAGAATGACCTCGCCGACCGCGCGCTGTCCCTTCGCACTTTCGCCGCGCGCCTCGAAATAGATCGCGGTCGCAAGACAATCCTTCGCGCCTGACCGCTTGCCCTTCGCAAGCTCCGTTTCGGCTTGGTCCGTCGAAACTGTCCCCGTTTCGTCGGCGTCGGGAATCGGCGCCATCGTAGACACGCTGGGTCTTGTAGCGACGATCGACGTTGCTGGCCGCCCGGCAGAAACCAATTCCGTCTCCGCGCGCAGCGGCGCCGCAAACGCGCAACCAAGTGCGACCACCACAACCGTGAGCAAGCGATTCATTCGTATCCTCCAAAAATGGAGGCGCGCAGGTACATGCTCGATGTCGGTGGGACCACTAGCCTTCGCGGCAGTGCCGAAACTGCCAGGCTGTGGAAACGCTACGTTTCAGCGGCTTTGCGGCGTTGCTCTGACGAAAATTTAATCGGAACCAAAGCGCGATGACGTTCGCTCAACTTTGATTCAAACTTAAAGAAAATTCACGCAAGCAAATTCGCGCACTCTTAGAGTGTTGCGCGCGATGATCGCTTTTGTTGCGAATACCGATCAAAAGGCATGTGTCATGGGAAAAGGCCTCCATCACCGTACGGATCGTCATCAGCGCTTCGAGGACGCCTCGCCCGCGCCGCACAACGAGGCCGCGTCGTTCTTCTTCGATCTGCGTCTGATGCTGCCCTCCGGCATGACGGCGCACGACGTTCAGATGGCGCGCCAAGCGGTCGAACATCGCCTCGAAAGGGTCCTGCGCAAGAAGGATCGCATCACGTGGACCGCCGATGGCGTTTTCGTGTCGATCGCCACCGGCCACCCTGCCCGCGCTGCAGCGGCGGCGGAGCGCATCCACCAAGACATCTGCGAACTTCTCGCCGGCAACGCCAAGCGCGAACTGCATCGAGCGTCGGAGTTGTGCGAATCGGAGCCCGGACCTAGAGTCCGCGGCAATGGTACGCCCTACGCCACACCGCGCGCCTAAGCGCACGCATCAAAGGTTCGCACGATGAGGAGGCTGCGCGCGCGCAGCTGATTCATCGCTATGCAGAACCGCCCCCCGACCGACCCGGCCGACGCGCGCCACCACGGCCTGCGCGTCGCCGCGCTTGCGTTTTGGATTGTGACAGCCATCGCATATTTCGGCTTTCGCTTGACGACGCTGGACGAGGCGACACTCGCCTACGCGGCGATCTTTTTCGCCGCCGAGATCTTCATCCCGATCTCGCTCGCGCTGTTCGTCTTTTCGACCTGGCGCTTCCCGGCGCGCGATCCGGGCGAGCCGGAGCCGAACCTCACTGTCGACGTGTTCATCGCGACCTACAACGAACCGTTGGACCTCGTGCGCAAGACCGCCGTGGCGGCGCGTGCGATGGACTACGCCCACGAAACCTGGATCCTCGACGACGGCAAGCGCCCGGGTTGCGCGGCACTCGCCGCCGAACTCGGCTGCCGCTATCTCGCGCGGAACGAAAACACGCACGCAAAGGCCGGCAACCTGAACAACGCACTTGGCCTCTCGAGGGCCGACTTCGTCGTCACGCTCGACGCCGACCACGCGCCGCACGAGAACTTGATCGCACGCACGCTGGGGTACTTCCGCGACGCACGCGTCGCCTTCGTGCAGACGCCGCAAGCGTTCGACAACACCGGTTCGTTCCTACACGTGAATGTCGGCCCCGGCAAAGACACGTGGAACGAACAGACGCTCTGGTTCCACGCGATCGAGCGCGGCCGCGACCATTGGAACGCGGTCGCCTATTGCGGCTCGCCCGCCGTCTTTCGCCGCAAGGCGCTCGACGCGATCGGCGGCTTCGCGACCGGCACGATCACCGAAGACACCCACACCTCGATCCGCGCGCACAAGGCGGGCTGGTCGGCCGTGTACCATCCGGAAGTCTTGGCAGAGGGCCTCGCCCCCGACACACCGGCCGCGTTTTTCACGCAGCGCCTGCGCTGGGGCCGCGGTCAGATGCACGTGTGGCGGCTGGAGCCGATCTTGCGCGCATCTTCTCTCTCGTGGAGCCAGCGCCTCTGCTACCTGGCCGGTGCCGTGCATTATTTCGCGGGCCTGCAATACGTCGTGCTCGCGCTCGCCCCCGCGATCGGCCTCTTCGCAGGCGCCGTGCCGTTCGCCGCCGACGCGCGCATTCTTTTTCCGCTCTTCATGTTGAACCTGGCCGCAGGCGCCGTCACCTTCTCCTTATTCTCGCGCGGTCACGGCCGCTTTCTGGCCGGCGAGCATTTCAACGCCGCCCTGACCGTGCCTTACGTACTGGCGCTGACCGCGCTGATCGCGCCGGCAAGCCGCTTCATCGTGACCCCGAAAGAAGCGCAAGGCCGCTTCGCACTCTGGCCGATCGCCTGGCCGCTTCTGCTGGCGACACTGAACACGATCGCCTTCGCGAGCGGTGCGGCCCGTCTCGCATCCGGCTTTCCCGTCAGCGATTCGCAAGGCACGACGCTCGCGTTGATGTTCTGGTCAATCTGGATCGCGACATTCTCCGGCAGTGTGGTCGCAAAAGCATGGAGCCAACACGCAACACGCCGGCGCTCCATCACGTCGCCTTAATAGACAGCTTACCAACTCGTAGTGACACTGGCCCTCTATTGATTCGTCAAATGCGGGGCCGATTGTCGGGCAGCATGACGGATCGCTTGAGGGAAAGTCATGCGCCATACGAACCTGAAAATGGCGGCATCGGCGGCCGCACTGATGTGCTTTGCGACAGCGGCGAACGCCGACTACTTCCCACAAAGCGGCGCCAAGGCACCGCAAGGCGTCGTCTTCGGCGCCGCCAACATGGGCGACGACACGACTTACGCGGTCATCGGCGCGGTTCATGCGATCAACGGCAACATGAGCAGCAACGGTTTCCTCGTCCACGCGTCGGTCGAGCTTCTGAACTACGAATACCTGAGCGTCGGCACGCCCATCAGGGCCGACGGCTGGGGCGGCGCGATCATGGCGGGCTATCAGTTCATGTTCTCGAAGTCGGGCAAGGTCGCGCTCTACGCCGGCATCGGTCATCGCGACATCGAGACGAAACCGAACGACGCGTTCAGCGAATCGAACGGCCAGAACACGGCGTTCAAAGGACAGGCTGAGGCTTACTTCGGCATCGGCGAGATGGTCGACCTGTCGGCGCTTGCCAACTACTTCGACAGCGAAGCCGCCTACTACGGCCGCGCGCGCGCGGGCTTCCGCCTGGGTGGTGTCGTCGTCGGTCCGGAAATCGCCCTGCACGGTTCGGACGAGTACGACACGCGCGAATACGGCGCCTTCATCCGCTACCTCGCGACGGAGTCCGTGACGATCGGCGCGAAGGCGGGTTACGCCGACCGCGACGGTCGCGGCGACAACGGCGGCTACGTCGGTATCGAAATCGGCCTCGGCTACTAATCGCGAGGACCATTGGCGGTTCACGTTAAAAACTCGGCGGCGGCAGTCATTGCCGCCGCCATTTTATTTGCGGTCCTCGCCGTCGGCTGGCTCTATTGGCGCGGCGGCGGCACGCCCCTCGACGCCGAGTGGGTGCGCTACCGCGACCGCTTCATGAGCGCGGAAGGCCGCATCGTCGACGAAGGCCGCGGCGGCATCTCGACCAGCGAAGGCCAAGGCTTCGGCATGCTGCTGGCCGTCGCCTACAACGATCGCATCGCCTTCGACAAAATCTGGACGTGGACGAAAGACAACCTCGGCAAGCGCGAAGACCGCCTCTTCATCTGGAAATGGGAGCCGGGCAAACCGCCATCGCCCGATACGATCAACGCAACCGACGGCGACTTGCTGATCGCCTGGGCGCTCGCCCGCGCCGGCACGAAGTGGAAAGACCAAAGCTTCACCGACGAAGCGATCCGCCGCGCGAAATCGCTGCGCAGCTTCGAAACGCTCGCGCGCGAAATCCAAAAGAAATTTTATCTCGCCCCCGACGTCAGCCAGCCCGAACACGGCGCCGGCATCGTCGTGAACCCGTCCTACATCGTCTTCCCGGTGTTCCGCGATCTCGACGTGATCGACCCGAATTGGATCTGGGGCCAGTTCACGCACACGGGCCTGCGCCTGCTTGAGACGGCGCGCTTCGGTGTGCAGAAGCTGCCGCCCGATTGGCTCATCGTGCGCGACGACGGCACGTTCGCCCTCCCCGACAAAAACTACGACCGCGTCTCGGGCTACGAAGCGGTCCGCGTACCGCTTTATCTGATGTGGGCGAACCTTGCCGACGAGGAGCTGCTGCGCCCGTTCGCCGAAGCCTGGACCAAAAGCCGCAAGGGCCGCGAACTCGGCATCGTCTTCGACCTCGATAGCGGCGAGACCAAGACCCGCAACAACGGCACCGGCTTTCGCGCGATCGAACGCGCCGTCGACTGCGTGCTCACCGGTTATCCCATCCCCTCCGAACTGCGCTTGACCGAGCATGACGACTATTACTCGGCCTCGCTGTTCCTCCTGACGCTGACGATGCTTCAGGAAGTGCATCCCGCCTGCCTTTCCGCGCGGGATTAGCGCCGGTTGTCCGAATCGACCG
>JBKJZU010000532.1:0-2597 GCA_046715015.1 Micropepsaceae bacterium | reverse complement strand
TGATCGTCGCGCGGGCTGTGCTCATAGTAATAGTCGAGGCCTGCTTCGCCGATACCAATCACGCGTGGATGCACTGCGCGCTCGATCAACTCCTTGGCTTCATTCAATGGTTCGACCGCCGCTTCATGCGGGTGAACGCCGACCGAGCACCAGATGTCCTCGTAACGCTCCGCGATTGCACGAACGCCATCAAACTTGCTGAGGCGCGTGCCGATCGTCAGCATCGTGCCGACACCTGCCGAACGCGCGCGCTGGACGACCGCGTCGAGCTCCGGCCCGAAGTCGGGAAAATCGAGATGGCAGTGACTGTCGACGAGCATGGGTTGGCATCAGCGCTGAGACGCCGCCTCAATAGCAAAAAACGTGTTTAGAACCAGTTGTTTCTTGTCGAGGTTTAGGTCGTCCGTCCGTAACGCATCGGCCTTCAGCGTTTCCCAAAGGTCGGACCAGCGTTCCAACGGCATGGCCGCGCGGAGGTGTCGCAGCAGCGCGTCCTCGCCTGGGATCGCAGCGAGCGCCGCGTGCGCGCCGCGCAGCACACGTTCTTCGATCTGCGAGAGCAAGCTTACAAATAAGAACAAGCCGCGCTCGATCGGCGCGCGCGCAACCTTCTCGGCGAAGCCGAACAACTTTGCGCCGTTCAGACGCGGCAATGACAGCAGCAACTCCACGATCTCGCGATACATCGCCAGCGCATCGGTTTCGGCAAGTTCCAACGCGCGGCCGGGCGCGCCGCCGGCGAGCGCCGACAGCAACGCCTGCGATTTTTGATCAATGGACGGCGCCAACGCTGCGACTGCTTCTTGCATCGGATCGATATCCAATCTGCGCAACGTCAACAGACGGCAGCGTGAGCGCGTCGTCGGCAGGAGGCCACCGGGGGCATGCGAGATGAGAAGCAACAGGGCATCCGATGGCGGCTCTTCAAGAATCTTCAGCAATGCGTTTTGCGAGGCGCGGTTCATGTCGTCGGCCGTGTCGACGATGGCGATGCGTGCGCCTCCGGCTGAGGCATGACGCGAGAAGAAGCCGTGCAGGCGGCGGACCTCATCCACCGGCAGTTCGGTCTTGAACCTCTTTTTGTCGTGGTCCCATGGGCGGCGGATGACGATGAGATCGGGATGCGCGAGCACTGCCATCTGGCGCGCGACGGGGCTGTTCTCCGGCACCGCAAGGTCATCCGGACAGCCCTTGGCACCATACGCCATCACTGCGCGCGCAAAGCGCCAGGCCAGCGTCGCCTTCCCGACTCCTTTAGGCCCCGCGATTATCCAAGCGTGCGGCAGGCGCCCGGAGCGCGCGGCGGCGGCCAGCGTTTGTGCGGCCGCGGCGTGACCGTAGAGCTCGAACCGTTCGCGCGGGTGCGGCAGGTCGCCGATACGATCGCTTTCTGGCGTTGGCTCGGCGTCGGCGGCTTTGGCTCTCGGCGCCATTAGAAGTTCAGCCGTGCGGCGACCGCGGCGCGCACGGCTTCGTGCACTTTCTCGATGCTTTGGGCGGCATCGATGACGACGCAGCGTTTTGGTGCGCTGCGTGCGATCTCGAGAAAGCCGTTGCGCAGCCGCACGTGGAACTCGCGCCCCTTGCGTTCAAAGCGCGTTTCGTCGTCGCGCCGTGCGGCGGCGCGCTTCAGGCCCTCGTCCACCGCAAGATCGAGGACAAGCGTGAGATCCGGTTCGGCCTTGTCCATCGCCAAGCCGTGCAGGTCCTGCACCAGGCGTTTGTCGAGGCCGCCCGCATAGCATTGGTAGGCCATCGTCGAGTCCGCAAATCGATCGCAGACGACGTGCGCGCCGCGTGCGAGTGCCGGATCGATCACTTGGCGCCAATGTTCAACGCGCGCGGCGTAAAAGAGCAGTGTTTCGGCGAGTGGCGACCAGCGATCCGCCGCGCCCGTTACGAGCAGTGCGCGTATTTCTTCCGCCGACGGTGAGCCGCCGGGCTCGCGGGTTTGCACGACGTCGGCGCCACTTCCGGACAGATGTTGCGCGAGCAAGCGGACCTGCGTCGATTTTCCCGTGCCCTCTCCACCCTCGAACGTGATGAAGCGGCCGCGTGTCATTGGCTCGCCGGCTGCGAGGCGTCCTTATCGTCGGTCAGTTTGACGACATCGGAGGCGGGTTGCGATTCAGGACCGCTCGACAGCAGTTCTTTCACGCCAACTTTGATCTGCGTGAACAAGCCACCGGAGTCGACCTCGGTGCCGGCGAAAACGGGTACGATCGTGTCCGGAATGCCGGGCGCTGAAATGGTGAGGTTGCCGAGTTCTTGCCCGCGTTGAACCGGCGACATGACCGGTTCGTTGTAGTTGAGAACCACTTTGAGGCCGTCGCGCGATGCGCGGCGCATCATCAGCTTTACCGGCTGACGCACCGTGAGCGGAACCGTCCGCTGTTCGCCTGCCCACACTTCCGCATCACCAACAACGTCACCCGCCTTCAGCAGAGCGTACGAACGGAATTCGCGGAAGCCAAGGTCGAGCAAGCGCTTTGTCTCTGACACACGCTCGGTCTCGTTGGCGAGGCCGTTGACGACCAGAATGAGCCTGCGGGACTCTTGAACGGCCGAGGCGACCATGCCGTAGCCGGAGTCGGCGG
>JBKJZU010000531.1:0-4613 GCA_046715015.1 Micropepsaceae bacterium | reverse complement strand
CCCCGAGCCGGTCCCGCGTGCCACGTTGGAAGAACTCTACCGCCTCACGCGCATGGCTCCGACCAGCGCCAACGCGTCGCCGGCCCGCTTCGTCTTTCTTGAAAGCAAAGAGGCGACCGAACGCCTCGTCCCCGCGCTCGCGCCGCAGAACGTGGAGAAGACGCGCACGGCCCCAGTGACCGTGCTCATCGCCTGGGACACGGAATTCCACGAGCAACTACCGAAGCTCATGCCGTACGCGAACTTTCGCGACTACTTCCACGGCAACGACGCGCTCATTCACGAGACCGCCTTCCGCAACTCGTCGCTGCAAGGCGCGTACTTCATCATCGCCGCCCGCGCGCTCGGCCTCGACGTCGGCGCGATGTCCGGCTTCGACGCCGACAAAGTCAACGCGGAATTCTTTCCCGACGGAAAGTGGAAGGTGAACTTCATCGTCAACCTCGGCTACGGCGACCACGAAAAACTCTTCCCGCGCCAGCCCCGCCTCGAATTCGACGAGGCAGCCGTGGTTCTTTAAAGTGGAGTGAACCCCTAAACTGAGACAGAGAATTTGGGGACAGTTCTCGGTAAGGAGACATGATGCCCCACCGCTATCTCAGCTTGACCACGACCTTGCCCTTGGCGCGTCCCGTTTCGACATAGGCTAAAGCCTCCTTCGTCGATTCGAAGGGAAAGACCCGGTCCACGACCGGGCGTATGCGTCCGGATTCGATGAGAGACGTGATCTCACGCAACTGGTCGCCGCTCGCTCGCATGAAGAGAAACGAATAGCTGGCGCCGTGGCGTTTTGCCTTCCTTCGAATCCGGTAGCTCATGAGCTCCATGACCAATCTTAGGACCCAACTCGCTCCGATCTCCTTCGCAAAATCGGGATCGGGCGGACCGGATATCGAAATGAGCTTTCCACCAGGTCGTAGCACGCGCAGAGATTTCTCAAGCGTCTTTCCGTCCAGACTGTTCAAAACGACGTCGTAGTCGTTCAGCCTTTTCTCGAAATCGTCCTTCTTGTAGTCGACGACGATATCCGCGCCGAGGCGCTTCACGAGATCTACGTTCGCCGTGCTCGCCGTCGTCGCAACGGTCGCACCGACATGTTTCGCCAGTTGGATCGCAAACGTCCCCACACCACCGGACCCCGCGTGGATGAGCACCTTTTGCCCCTTCGTTAGGTTTGCTCGCTCGATCAGTGCCTGCCAGGCGGTCAGGCCGACCAACGGAATGGAAGCCGCTTCCTCCATGGTGAGGTTCTTCGGCTTGATCGCCACATCGTCTTCATTCATCGCGATGAATTCCGCGAAAGTGCCGATGCGATCCTTATTTGGCCGGGCATAGACCTCGTCGCCCGGCTTGAATCGCCGCACGCGCGGTCCGACCCGCGTCACGACACCAGCCACGTCGTTTCCTAGGATCAGCGGCAGGCGATAAGGCAGAATCTGCTTGAAAGCTCCGTCTCGGATTCGGGAATCCAGAAGGTTCACGCCTGCAGCGTGAACTTGGACCAATACATCGTCCTCTTGCACCTTCGGCTCCGGCATTTCGCCAAGCCGTATGCCAGCCTTCTTTCCATACCGATCGAGGATGAACGCCTTCACGATGCTTGGTTCTTCGAATTCTCGCGCTTCATCGACCCGTCTCTGGACGTGTCAGATCGCACAACGCCGCCGAGGTTGGGTTCGATGTCGAACACGAGCAGCGTCGATGTCGCCGTCGCGCACAACCGTCCTTCGCCGTCGTGAAGCGTCGCTTCCGCGAATGCCACGCGGCGACCGAGCGAAACGACGCGACCGACCGCGCGGACCGTCCCGCTCCGCTCGCTGAGGCCACGCAGATACGACACCTTGAGCTCCAGTGTCGTATGTCCCTTGTTGGCGCCGAGCTGAGAATGGACCGCTATGCCGCAGGCGCTGTCGAGGAGCGTCGCAGCATAGCCGCCGTGGACCGATCCGAGCGGATTGTACATGCTGCGGTCGGGCGTACCCTCGAACACCACACGGCCGGGGTCGACTTCGACAAGGGTGAAGCCCAGCTTCTCGCCCATCGGCGCCTTCAACTCGCCCGTGAGCATCGCACGCAGCTGTTGGAAACCGGAGGGCGCGTTTTCACTATCGTCGGCCACCGCGTTCACAACGTCGGAAGCGCCGGTCACCATTTTTCGACCCACGGCCGCAATGCGACTTCGAACGCCCAGGTCGACCGATGCTGGCGATGGAGGTGCAGATAGGTCTCCGCGATACGATCCGGGTCGGCCATGTTGTCGTCCACGGTCGTTCCAGCCAGTCGATGCGCGCGCGTACCGTCTTCCTGCGTCCAGCCAATCGCGGCATCGATCGGCACATTGGCGATGTGGATGCCCTGGGGCATCAGTTCCCGCGCCATGCTCTGGGCGAGTCCGGTCTTGGCCTGACATGCCATGGCAAAGGCGCCGCTCGTCGGGAACCCTTTGAGCGCAGCGCTTGCGTTCGTGAAGATGATCGTTCCCTTCGCGCCGTTGGCATTCGGCTTGTTCTCGCGCATGAGTCGAGCGGCTTGCTGACCGATCAAGAACGCACTGAACGCCGCGTTGCGAAGGGTCTCGAACGCCATGGCCGGGTCGGCCTCGGTAATGCCTTTGCGAAAAATGCCGGCGACCCGCCCATCGATGTTGTGCACGACAAGGGTAGGCGCACCAAGGTCTCGAACGACATTCTCGAAAAGCCGTTCGACGTCCGCCGGTGCACTCGCATCGCATGCGTAGCGACGCACCCCATGGGCCTTCTCCAGAGTCTGCAGGACAGGTTTGTCCGGGTCTCTCGCCGCGACGGCGACGTGCATGCCGTTTTTCGCGAACAGTCTCGCGCAGCTTGCGCTGATACCCGGACCTCCGCCAACGATGAGAGCAACGTCTTGCACGGAGGGCTGTGTGTCGCGTTTGTCGGATTGAGCCATGTCGTCGCTCCTCAATGGTTCCACCACGGACGATCGGAGAACGCCCGGATGTCGATTTCATGCGTCCATGTGGACCGGTGCTGTTTCGCGAGGTGGAGATAGGTTTCCGCGACATGCTCGGGCAGTATGAGTCCGTCGTGTTCTTTGCCTCGGGTCTCTCTCAGCTCTTGAAACCTTTCAGGTCCCAGCATTTTTCCCAGAGTGTCGGGCGCATCCACAGCGCCGTCGATCACGATGTGGGCGACGTGAATTCCTTTCGGCGCAAACTGCGCATTGAGCGTCTGGCAGAGCATGCGCCGCCCGCCCATGGCAGCCGCATGCGAATGCTGACCGCCGTTTCCCCGCACTGCCGCCGTCGATGAGGTTACGAGGATTGTCCCTTTGCCGCGCGCTTCCATGAGCGGGCATACTGCCGATGCAAGGCGAAAGAGACCGAACGTGCCCAAGCGCCAGCCCGTTTCGAACGCCTTGAGCGAAGTGTCCTTTAGAGGCCTATCGCCAATCTGTGCGCCCAAGTTGTAGACGACGACTTCTATGGGACCGATGTCGGCCTCAACGGCTGCGACGCGCTCTTCGATGGAATCTGCGTCGATGGCATTCAGGAGAAATCCTGTTGCCGAACCTCCATCGCTTTTGATGGTGTCCACCATTCTATTCAAGCCTGCCAAGTCGCTGCGCCGACACAAGCAGGCGTGATAACCTTCTTTCGCGAAACGGCGTGCGACCGTTCCACCAATGCCGGCGCCGGCACCTATCACCAAACATACTGGTTTCACGTTCGATTCTCCTCAATCAGTGGAAAGGTGTGACTGCAGACTGTTACGCGGCGGCGAGGAACTCGGCGGCCGCGTCGGCAAACTCTTCTGGAAATTGAAAATGCGCGCCATGCCCCGAATCCGGGAAGAGGATGAGCCTGGCGTCGGGCAGCTTCTGCTGAAGGATGAACGAATTCACGGTCGGTACCATGATGTCGTCATACCCATTCACCACGAGCGTTCGTTGCGGGATGTTTTTCAGCGAGGCAAAGCGTTCGCCCGTCACTTGACCCCACTTTGCCAACGCGGCCAGCTGAGCTCCGGCGACCTGTGGCGATGCCGACGGTTCGCGATCCGCCTGCCTCGCGGTGATGCGAGAAAGCCAAGCTTTGCCGGCGGCCTGACTTGTGGCGGTCGGAGCGAAGAAGAGCTCCAACGCACGTTCGGCCGGCTTGTCTTTCAACCTACCGAAGATCTCTTGCACCTGCGGCGAAAACGCAGCCATGCCTTCCCCGCCAGAGGGGCCGGTCCCCGCCAAAATGAGACGCCTGACAAGCTCCGGCGCATCGAGGGCGATCTGTTGCGCGACCATGCCGCCGATCGAAAACCCGAAGATGTCGATTTGTTTCGCGCCGAGAGTCCGGCTGAAAGCAATGATGTCGCGCGCCAAGCCTTGCATGGAGTCAGGCGTATTGCCGGTGGAGCGACCCACGCCCCTGTAATCCACCAGCACCACGAGACGGTCGCGAGCGAGTCGATTGGTATGGATGGGATCCCAGTTGTCCATGGTCCCTGTGAAGTGCTGAAGGCAGATGAGCGGCGGCGCGCCTATCTTCCCGAACTTGCGATAGGCAAGCCGGGCATCGCCGACCTCTTGGAACTGAGTTGGAGCGGATTCATGCAGATTGGTGTTCGGCGCGGCCACTGATC
>JBKJZU010000530.1:0-9166 GCA_046715015.1 Micropepsaceae bacterium | reverse complement strand
TTGCGCGAACACGACCGGACAGCGGCGCGGGAGCGGGCAGAGATCGAGAAACGCAAGCGCGCGATCGAAGACGAACTCGACGCCTTCGACGCGGCGGCGGAGCGCAAGCGCATTCTGCTGATGAAGCGGATCAAGCGCGAGCAGGACACGCTCAAAGGTTAACGATGCTGGCGCTGCCACTGCCGCGTGAGTCAACGAACTGTTAGGTTGTAGTGACGAGACTCGCCGTGAACTACCTTGTCGTGTCGCCCTCAATGGGCGCGGGTCGCGGCCCGCGTCCATAGGACCCCGATGGTCGAAGACTTCTTCCTATTCGTTTTGGTCGGCGCGGTGGCGCAGTTTGTCGACGGAGCCGTCGGCATGGCCTACGGCGTTACCGCGTCGTCGTTTCTGTTGGCGGCCGGTGTGCCGCCGGCGCACACATCGGCCAGCACGCATATCGCAAAATTCTTCACGACGGCTTCGTCCGGCTACGCGCATTCGAAGTATGGCAACGTCGATTGGAGCTTGTTCTGGCGGCTGGCGGTGGCAGGTGCGTTGGGCGGTATCGGCGGCGCCTATGTGCTGACCTCGATCCCCGGCGATGTGATCAAGCCTTTCATCATCTTCTATCTCGCGTGCATGGGTGTGTTCATCCTCTGGCGCATGTTGACCACGGTACCGCATCTGCCGGTCACGATTTTCAACGTTGCGCCCGTGGCTCTTGTCGGCGGATTCTTGGACGCTATTGGCGGTGGCGGTTGGGGACCGATCACCACGACGACGTTGATCGGTCGCGGTGGCGAACCCCGCTTCGTCATCGGCTCGGTGAATGCATCGGAGTTCGTGGTGACGCTCGCGATCGGTAGCGCCCTAATCTGGGCATTCGTTACCGGCCATTGGGAGGAGGGTGCGGAAATCGTCAGTTATGCCGCCCCGATCGCCGGACTCATCGTCGGTGGACTTTTGACGGCGCCGATCGCCGGTAGGTTCGTGTCCGTGCTACCGCGCACCGTGCTGGGTGTCGCGGTCGGCATCGTGGTGCTTACGCTGTCGGCCTACCAGGCGGCCGTTCTAGCGAAGCTGCTCTAGCGCCTACAGGTGAACGTAGGTGAGCGCTTGCGCCTGCAGACGCATTGCGTCGCATTCGCCATTGCGGGCGAGACGCACCATCTGACGCGCGAGAGCGGCGCGCGTGTAGTCCGTCACCGCATGGCGGCCGTGGCGCTCTTCGAGTTCGCCGACGGTGTTTTCAAACGCTTCGCGGATCGTACGAAGAACGAGCGGCGGCAGCACGTTGTAGGATGTGATGGCAGCTTCCATTGGTGTCTCTCCCCACGCTTCTTATTTTCCAGCAAATTAGAACGAATTGGTTGAGGGCGGGTTCACGACGGGCGGTAAGGGTTCGGTAACCCCGGGGTCTTGCCACACCTCACATCTCCCTATTCAAATGCCCCGGCAAACCAATTGGAGCCGCAAGATGACCGAGAAGCCCGCCTATGTGCCGCCGAAGGTTTGGAGTTGGGACAAGGAATCCGGGGGGCGCTTTGCGAATATCAATCGCCCGATCGCTGGAGCGACGCACGAGAAGGAGCTGCCGGTCGGCAAGCATCCCTTCCAGCTTTATTCGCTGGCGACGCCGAACGGTGTGAAGGTGACCGTCATGTTCGAGGAGTTGCTGGCGAAAGGGCATTCCGGCGCGGAGTACGATGCGTGGATCGTGCCGATCAACGCCGGCGATCAGTTCGGCTCGGGCTTCGTCGCGGTCAATCCGAACTCGAAGATCCCGGCGCTGCTCGATCGGTCGACACCGGCGAAGCCGGTCCGCATTTTCGAATCCGGGGCCATATTGGTCTACCTCGCGGAGAAGTTCGGCAACGCGTTCTATCCGACCGATCCGGCGAAGCGCGCGGAGTGTCTTTCGTGGCTGTTTTGGCAGATGGGCTCGGCGCCTTTTCTCGGCGGCGGCTTCGGCCACTTCTATGCCTATGCGCCGGAAAAGATCGAATACGCGATCGACCGCTATGCGATGGAGGTCAAGCGCCAGCTCGACGTCCTCGACCGGCAACTGGCGACGAGCCAGTACGTGGCCGGAGCGGAATACACGATTGCCGACATGGCGATCTGGCCCTGGTATGGCGCGTTGGCGAAGGGGCTGCTCTACGAAGCGGGGGAGTTCCTCAGCGTGCACGAGTATAAAAACGTTCAACGCTGGACCGACGAAATCGCGAAGCGTCCTGCCGTTCAACGCGGCCGCATGGTCAACCGCGCCTGGGGCGATCCGGCCAGCCAGTTGCCGGAACGCCACGATGCGAGCGACTTTGCCAACGTGAAGGCGGGCTAGCGGGGCGCGGGTAATATTGCCGGACTGCACGCACCGCTGTGCGGCACACGCGGCGCGCGGGCGTTACCCTGGGCTGCGGACGATTCGTCCCGGGGAGGCGGCATGAGTCTGCGGCAACGCATCGAAGACGCGTTATTAGCGCAGTTCGCGGACAATGAGCGGCGGTTGGCGGCGGCGCGGCGGGGCGAACTGGACCCCGAAGTGATCGCGACATGTGAGGCGCGCCGCGGCGTGCTGAAGCCCATCGTGACCGACATCGTCATCGAACGCGACAGGGCGCCGGCCGCACGAGAATAGGCATGCTGCTGAGACGGGCTTAACCACGACATGGGCGCGGCTGGCTGGCTTGCCGAGCCGTAGCTCGCGTCAAGCCCGCCTTCGCCCGAAGGGGGCTACGGCGTGGCAGCCTTCGCACGTTTCGCGAGCGATGGCTGGTGCCGGATGTGTGAATTGAACACACGACCTACCGCTTACAAGGCGGTTGCTCTACCCCTGAGCTAATCCGGCGTCCGCTGGTCGCCGGTTGGTACCGCAAGGGCCCGCGTTAGGCAATGACGGCGGCGTGACTTGAGCCGGAGCCCGGCCTCCCGCACATTCGGGCTCATGTTTTCCAACTCCATTCTGATGGCGCTTCGAGAATTGCGGGCGAATTTGCTGCGCACCGGGCTGACCACGCTCGGCATCATCATCGGGGTCGCCGCCGTCGTCATCGTGGTGACGATCACGTCGGGCGTGTCGGCGCAGCTAGTCAACGACATCTCCTCGCGCGGGCACAACGCATTGCGTTTAGAGTCGAAGATGAGCCGAACCGGGCCCGTCGCGCGGTCGGTTCCGTTCAAGATCGACGACGCGGAGGCGCTCGCACGGGAGGTGCCGCTTCTCGACGCGGTTGCGCCGATGACGAGCGCCTACCTTCTATTCACGATGGGTGACCGGAACTACGAGACGGAGCTCGTGGGCTCGACGCTGCCCTATCTCAAGATCCGGCAGTGGGAAGTCGGGCTTGGCCGGGTGTTCAGCGAAGCCGAGTCACGGCGCGGCGCTCCGCTTTGCATTCTGGGCGACACCGTCCGCGCGCAATTGTTCGGACAACAGAATCCGGTCGGCGCTACGATACGATCGGGTACGTTTACGTGCGAGATCGTCGGCGTCTTTTTGAAGCGCGAAAGTTCCGCGTTGGCGAACGACATCAACGACCTCATCTTCATGCCGATTTTGGGGCTGCAGCGTCGGCTTCAGGGAAACGACAACGTCCGGCGCGTTTGGATGAGCGTCGGCAACACGAACGAGATCGATCCCGCGAAAGAAGCGATCGCCAAAGTGATGCGCGAAAGGCGCAAGCTGAAAGAAGGAGAAGGTGACGACTTCGAGGTGACCGACGTGCGCGAGTTGGTGGAGACCGTGTCGTCGACGCTGAGGCTGATGTCGATGGGTATTTCGGGGGTCGCCGCGATCAGCCTGATCGTGGGCGGGATCGGGATCATGAACGTGATGTTGGTCGCGGTGACGGAGCGCACGCGCGAGATCGGGATCCGGCTCGCGATCGGGGCGCAAGCGCGGGACGTCGCGATGCAATTCCTGGTCGAATCTGCCGTGCTGTCGGTGGCGGGTGGTGTTGCCGGTGCGCTGATCGGCATTAGCGCCGCGTATGCCATTTGCGGGGCGATCGGCGTGCCATTCGCGCTTGGGATGGAAGTATTGGCGATGGCCTTCGGCGTACCTGCCGCAATCGGCATCGTCTTCGGATTTTTCCCCGCCCTCAGAGCTGCGCGGCTTGATCCGATCGAAGCGCTAAGGTTCGAGTGATGAAATATTTGTGTGGCAGCTTGGCGTTAGGGGTAACGGCCATTTCCGCGGTGGCCATGGGGGCCGACTTGCCTATATTGCCAAGATTAGGGATGAAATATGGCTCCGCGCACTAAGCTCGTTATCGCAGGATTGGTCGCCATCGCGGTGGTTGCGGCGGGCTATTTCTATTGGAGCGGCAGCAAGGACGAGGACTCCGACCGTCAGGGCCGACAGGCGGCGCTGGTCACGGTCGCCCCGGTCGCGGCGCGCGAGTTCGTCGACGTCATCGAAGCGGTCGGCACGGCGAAGGCGAAGGAGAGCATCGATCTCACTGCCAAGTCGGCGGAAACGGTCGGCGCCGTCAATTTCACCGACGGCCAAAAGGTGCCTGCGGGCTTCGTCGTCGCGGAGATGACGAGTCGCGAGCAGTCGGCCGATCTCGCCGCCATGCGCGCGGAGTTGAACGAGGCCAACAAGGCCTTCGGCCGCATGAGCGAATTGTCGGGCAAGGGATTTGCGACCAAGGCACAGCTCGACGCCGCCGTGTCCGCGCGCGACAGCGCTGCGGCGCGGGTTAAGTCGCTGGAGTCACGGGTCACCGACCGGTTGATCAAGGCGCCGTTCGCCGGCGTGCTTGGGCTGCGGAAGGTCAGCGTCGGCACGCTGGTGAAGCCGGGCGACATCATCACGACGCTTGACGACGTCTCACTCATCAAGCTCGATTTTACGGTGCCGGAATCGTTCCTGGGCGCTTTGAAGATCGGTATGCCGGTTAGGGCGCAGGTAGCGGCCTATCCGGGTCGCGTGTTCGAAGGTGTCGTCGCGGGCATCGACAGCCGCATCGATCCGGTGTCGCGTTCGGTCGCGATGCGGGCAGAGATTCCCAACCAAGAAGATCTGCTGCTGCCGGGCATGCTGATGACCGTGTCGCTGCTGAAGAACCAGCGTCAGGTGCTGGCGGTTGCGGAGCAGTCGTTGGTGCCGGTCGAAGATCGGCAGTACGTCTATGTCGTATCGGCGGACATGAAGGCGGAGCGGCGTGAGGTGAAGACCGGCGCACGGCAGCCGGGGTTCGTCGAGGTTCTCTCTGGTCTCAAGGCTGGCGAACGCGTTGTCGTCGACGGTACGATCCGCTTGCGTCCGGGCGGCACAGTACGCCTGCAGGGTTCGGAAGAGGAGAAGCCTGAGGGCGATAAGAAGCGTGATCGCAAGGGCGGCGGCGGCGCAGCTGCGGCCGGTACCCGCACATGATTTCAGACGTCACGATCAAACGCCCGGTCCTGGCGACCGTCATCAGCCTCTTGATCGTCGCGTTCGGCATTTTGTCTTTCCAAAGTCTACCGTTGCGCGAGCTGCCGGACATCGATCCGCCGGTGGTGTCCGTGCAGACGGACTATCCGGGCGCTTCGGCGTCGGTGGTCGAAACGCGCGTCACGCAGCCGGTCGAGGATTCGATCGCGGGAATCGAGGGCATCGATACGATCTCGTCGGTCAGCCGCGACGGCGCCTCGCAGGTGACCATCACCTTCCGCCTGTCGCGCGATATCGAGGCGGCGGCGAATGACGTGCGCAACGCCGTTTCGCGCATCCTGAACAATTTGCCGGACGAAGTTGAGCCGCCACAGGTGCAAAAGGCCGAAGCCGACTCGGCGCCGATCATGTTCATCAACATGACCTCGTCGACGATGAACCGGATGGAGCTCACCGATTACGCGGACCGTTACATCGTCGACCGCCTGTCGACCGTCGATGGCGTGGCGCAGGTGCGCGCCTTCGGCGAGACGAAGGCTTTGCAAATCTACCTCGACCGCGTCGAGATGGCGGCGCGCGGTCTGACGGCCGCCGACATCGAAAACGCGCTTCGCACGCAGAACGTGGAGTTGCCCGCCGGGCGGCTTGAATCGACGCAGCGAAACCTGACCGTGCGTGTCGAGCGCGGGTACGAAACCGACGTCGATTTCCGCAATCTGGTCGTCAAGCGGACGACCGATGGGCATTTGGTACGGTTGGGCGAGGTCGCGAAAGTCGAAATCGCGGCTGCCGAACGGCGCACCGACTTCCGCGGTAACGGGCAATCGCAGGTCGGCATCGCCGTCATCAAGCAATCGACGTCGAACCAACTTTCGGTGGCGCGCGACGCGCGGGCGGAGGTCGAGAAGATCCAAGCTGGCTTGCCCGCAGGTACTGAGCTTGTGGTCGCGGTCGACAATTCGGTCTTCATCGAGGAGTCGGTGCACGAGGTCTATGTCACCTTGGGCATCACGGGCGCCCTGGTGTTGGCCGTCATTTATCTATTCCTCGGCGACATACGTGCGGCGCTTATCCCGGCCGTCACCGTGCCGGTGTGTCTGATCGGGTCCTTCGCGCTGCTCGCGGCGTTTGGCGCGTCCATCAACTTGTTGACGCTGCTGGCCTTGGTGCTTGCAATCGGTCTGGTGGTCGACGACGCGATCGTCGTGTTGGAGAACGTGCAAAGGCGGGTGGATCTGGGCGAGCCGCCGCTCATCGCCGCGCAGCGCGGGACGCGACAGGTGGCGTTCGCGGTCATCACGACGACGGCGGTCTTGATTGCGGTATTCGTGCCGATCGTCTTTCTGGAGGGCACGATCGGGCGATTGTTCTCCGAACTCGGGATCGCGATGGGGTCGGCCGTGGGGCTGTCGGCGCTCGTCGCTCTGACCTTGTCGCCGATGATGTGTTCGAAATTCTTGCGTCCGGTCGAACGCGAAGGCGCTCTGTCGCGCGTCATTCACGCCACGACGGACACGCTGGCGCGGACCTATCGCGCGCTGCTCAATGCGAGCCTGAATGCGCCCACGTTCATGTTTGTGCTGTTGGGCGTTGTTTTGTTGTCGACCTATGTTTTGTTCCGGTTGGTGCCGGGCGAATTGGCGCCGATCGAGGATCGTGGGCAGTTCGACATCAACATCTCGATGCCGGAAGGGACCGGCTATGATGCGTTACATGCGCAGATGATGGAGGTCGAGAAGGCGCTGATGCCGCTTGTCGCGCACAAGGCCGCAACGCGCATCATTCTTCGTGTGCCGGGCAGCTTCGGCAGCACGTCGGACTTCAACAGCGGCCGCGCCATCGTCGTGCTCGGGCCTTGGGGTACGCGGCCGCCGCAAGACGACGTGATCAAGGACGTGAACGGCAAGCTGCGCAAGTTTGCGGCGATCCGCGCCACCGCCATCGCGCGGTCGAGTTTCGGGCGCGGCGGCGGGGGCGGTAACACACCCGTGCAGTTCGTGCTGGGCGGTTCGAGCTTTGCCGAGCTCGTCCAATGGCGCGACAAGATGCTGGAGAAGGCCGAAGACTTTCCGGGGCTTACCAACGTCGACTCCGACTTCAAGGAAACCAAACCGCAGCTCAATGTGAAGATCAACGAAACGCGCGCGGCCGAGCTTGGTGTGTCGGTGGCGACGATCGGGCGAACGCTTGAGACGATGCTGGGTCAGCGGCGCATCGGCACGTTCGTCGAGCGCGGCGAGGAGTACAACATCTATGTCCAAGGCACGGAGGCCAACCGCAAACAACCGAGCGACTTGGCGAATATTCTCGTTCGCTCGGAGCGGTCGGGCGCGCTCATTCCGCTGTCGAACTTGGTCGACATGAAAGAGGGTGCGACAGCGCTAAGCCTGAACCGGTTCAACCGGCTGCGCGCGATCACGATCTCCGGCAACTTGGCGCCCGGCACGACGCTGGGCCAGGCGCTCGATTTTCTTGAGCAGACGGCGCGCGAGGAACTGCCGTCGTCGGCGCAGATCGATTACAAGGGCCAATCGCTCGAGTATCGGGAATCGAGTTCGACGCTCGCCTTTACGTTCGGCCTTGCGTTGCTTGTCGTGTTCTTGGTGCTTGCGGCGCAATTCGAGAGCTTCATCCACCCCTTCATCATCATCTTGACGGTGCCGCTGGCGGCCGCCGGCGCGTTGCTGGGTCTGTTTCTGACCGGCGCGACGCTGAACATCTACAGTCAGATCGGCATGGTCATGCTTGTGGGCCTAGCCGCCAAGAACGGTATTCTGATCGTCGAGTTCGCCAATCAGCTGCGTGATTCCGGCAAGAGCGTGCGCAATGCACTTGTCGAAGCATCGATCACCCGCTTCCGGCCGATCTTGATGACGTCGCTTGCGACGGCCATGGGCGCCGTGCCGCTCATGCTCTGGGAGGGCGCCGGATCGAACAGCCGCTTTGCGATCGGCGTCGTCGTGTTCTCGGGCGTACTCGTATCGACGGCGCTCACGCTCTTCATCGTGCCGGCGTTCTACAATTTGCTGGCGCGCTACTCGCGCTCGCCGGGCGCGATCGCTTCGGAGATGGAAGAGTGGGAGCGGGCCAACCCCGGCGTCACCGCCGGCGAGGGGCATGGGCACAAGGTCCCTGTGGCGGGGGAGTGATCTTGAGCGTGGCTCCCGAATTGGACTACCACGAGGATCGTAACCCGAACGGGAAGGCTGGGAGTATTGCATGTCTCACACGACTACGCTCGGGCCGCGGCGCCGCCTTATTCTCACGGCCGGAATCATCATGGTCGCATTGTCGTTTTTCGGTTACGCCACGGTTGCGGACGACTTTCGCCATGTCGGAGAGTTCATGGGCGTGAGTTCCCTGTTGCTGGGTGGCCTCGCACTCATCGGCGACGCGTTTGAGGTCTGGGCGCGCTGGCTTGTGTTGCGATGGGTGGCTGTCGGTGTAGTCGCAGGCGCGATCGTGGACGCGGCCCTGGATGTTACGCCTGTCGGCTTCGGTGTGGGGCTGGCCGCAGGAATTGTCGTAGCAAGTCTTCGAGCGAAACCTGGTTTGCGCGCGCGCGTGAGGCAGTTGTAATGTTGCCAACTCGAAGCTGGCGGTCGCAGCGCCACGGTCCGGTGCACTGGCGGCGCTTTACGTCCCCGTCATGGGCAGTTCGGCGGTCGCCGGCGGTGGGCGGTGGACGAACGTGAGCTGGTCGGGGCCGACGACGCCACCGGAGACAATCATGGCCATGGCCTGGTCGGCGGTCATCTCGAGCGGGATCACCTTTTCGGTGGGTACGATTTCGAGGTAGCCGGA
>JBKJZU010000529.1:0-6706 GCA_046715015.1 Micropepsaceae bacterium | reverse complement strand
GTGCGGCGCTCGAACTCGCCGACGAATGCCGGCCGCGGGTGCGCGTCGGCGTGCATGTCGGTGAGGTCTCGGTTCAGCCGAACGGCGACCTGCTCGGCCACGGCGTGAACGTCGCCGCGCGGCTGATGGCGAAGGCGGAACCAGGCTCGGCAATCATCTCAGCGGACGTCTGCCGGCTCATCCGCGGACCTCTCGCCGAACGCTTCGCCTCACGCGGCACGGTCCAGCTCGACAAGATGGCAGAGACGATCGAGATCTTCGCGCCAACCGCGAGCGCGGCGCACACCTCGGCACCGCCCGCAAAGCCGAAGCCCGCATCTGGCGGCACCTTCGAATGGAAGTGGCCGCCGCCGCGCATGATGGCGATGGTTGCTGCCCCGGTCCTTCTGATCGCGCTCGCACTTTTCTTGTGGAGCCGGTCGAGCGGTACGGCACCTTCCGGCGACACAGCACCGGCCGCCTCCATCGCCGTTCTTCCGTTCGAGAATTTGAGCACGGATAAGAACAACGCGTTCTTCGTCGTCGGGATCCAAGACGAGATCCTGACGCGGCTTGCCAAGATCGGCTCGCTGAAAGTCATCTCGCGCACATCGACGGCGAAGTTCGGCAGCCGCCCGGACAATCTGCCCGAGATTGCGAAGATGCTCGGCGTCGCCAACATCCTCGAAGGCAGCGTGCAGCGCGACGGCAACGACGTGCGCGTGAACGTGCAGCTGATCAACGCCGAAACCGACAGCCATCTCTGGGCCGAGGTCTACGACCGCAAGCTCGACCACGTCTTCACCGTGCAAAGCGAAATCGCCGTCGCCATTGCGGAGGCCTTGAGCGCAAAGGTGACGGGCGGCGAAAAACAAACGCTCGCCCAAGTGCCGACCACGAACACGGCGGCTTACGATGCCTACCTCCGTGGTCTGGCCCTCACGCCCGAAGGCGACACGCTGACGCACTACAAGAAGGTCGCCAAACAGTTCCGGCAGGCAACCGAGTTCGACCCCGGCTTCGCGCTCGCCTGGGCGGCGCTCGCGTGGCACGAGTCGCTCGTCTACTTTAACAACGAACAGACGCCGGTGCAGCGCGAGACGGCGCGAACGGCCTTGGAAACGGCGCTGCGCCTGCAGCCCGACCTTGCCGAAGTGCAAGTCGCCAAGGGGTTCTATCAGTACTACGTCGAAGGGGACTATCAGGCGGCGCGAACACAGTTCGAGAGCGTTCTCGCGAAGTGGCCGGGTAACGCCCACAGCATCCGCGCCCTCGCGCTGCTCAACCGGCGCCTCGGCCGCTGGGATGATGCCAAACGCTACATTGATCAAGCGATCGTGCGCGACCCTCTGCGCACCGATCTTCGTTGGTTTGTGGCAGGTTGGTTCGTGAGCAAGCGGGATCCTGCAAGTGCACTAACGGCGATCGACAGCGCGCTCAGCTTGTCGCCGGAGCGCCTGGATTTCATCGCATCGAAGTCTAGGATACTCCAGGGCCTCGGCCGTCTCGACGAAGCAGCAATCGTGATGAAGCCGCTGCTGAAGTCCCGGCCGGAAGACGGTCTCTACCCTGTCATCGCCAACCAAGCCCTCCTTCAACGGCACTATGGCGAGGCCATCGCGGTGTTGCAGGGAATGCTCGCGCAAAAGCCCGACAATTTTTCGGCGGCTGAACTTAAGCTCACCCTCGGCCATCTCTATAAAAAATCAGGCGACGAAAAACGCGCGACGGAAGAACTCGAACAGGCGCGCACGCTTCTGTTTGCGGAAGACGCAAGGCAACCGAACAATCCAAACATCATCATGAACTTGGCGTGGACCTATTGCTACCTGGGCGACCGGGAGAAAGCGTTGACCGACGCCGACAAGGCAATCGCTGCGGATCCAAACGACGTTGCCCAGCAGCTTGTCATGGAAGAAGCTCGCATGAAACTCCTTGCGTATTTCGGCGACCGCGACCGCGCCATCCCGGAGATCGCGCGCCTACTGAAAGCCGTATACTTCGAACCCTTCACGCGTTCCGACCTGCGCCTCGACCCGATCTACGAAAAACTCCGCAGCGACCCGCGATTTGAGGCGCTGCTCAAGAACGAACCGGCCGGCAAATGACCGACACCACCCGCAAACTCGCCACCATTGTTGCCCTAGACGTCGCGGGCTTTTCTGCCCGCACCGAAGCGGATGAAGCGCGCACGATCGCGCAGATCGCAAACCTGCGTCCTGTTATCGAAGGCATCGCGAAAACGCACGGCGGACGCGTGTTCAATACGGCCGGTGACGGGTTCATGCTGGAGTTCACGTCGAGCTTGAGCGGGGTCAACGCCGCGCTCGAACTCGCCGACGAATGCCGCCCCCGCGTGCGCGTCGGCGTGCATGTCGGTGAGGTCTCCGTGCAGCCAAATGGCGACCTGCTCGGCCACGGCGTCAACGTCGCGGCGCGGTTGATGGCGAAGGCGGAGCCTGGTTCCGCGCTCATCTCCGGCGACGTCTGCCGGATGATCCGCGGGCCCTTGGCCGAACGCTTCGTCTCGCGCGGTCCCGTGCAACTCGACAAGATGAACGAGACGATCGAGATCTTTGCGCCAACCGCGGGAACGCACGCGCCTGCAGCGGCTAAGGCCCAGGAAGCACCTCTTGCACGCGCGTTCACATGGAAACGGCCGGAACCGAGGGTCGCGGCGGCGATCGGCGTTGCGGTCGTGGTGCTCATCGCCCTGATCGTGTGGCTGACGCGTTCGCCAACGCCGGGTGCACCGGGCGCGGAGGCGGCGTCCATCGCGGTGCTGCCGTTCGCGGACATGTCGTCGGGGCAGGACCAGCAATATTTCTCCGACGGCATATCCGAAGAGGTGCTGAACGTGCTGGCGCAGGTGAAAGATCTACGCGTTGCCGGGCGTACGTCTTCCTTCGCGTTCAAGGGCCAGAACAAAGATTTGCGCGAGATCGGCGAAATCCTCAATGTCGGCTACATCGTCGAGGGCTCGATCCGTAAATCCGGCAACAAGGTTCGCGTCACCGCACAGCTGATCCAGGCCAAGGATGGCTATCATCAGTGGTCGAACACCTATGACCGCGACCTCAACGACATTTTCACCGTGCAGGACGAAATCGCAAAGGCGATCGTCTCGGAGATGAGTGCCGCGGTGCCGGCGCTCGCTGCGGCGTCGAAAACGCTGAAACCGTCGGCGCGTGCCGACAACATCAGTGCCTACGACCGCTTCCTGCTGGCGCGCGAGAAGATGACGATGGACGGCGGGCGCAACGCCTATCAGGAAGCGGTGGGGCTTCTCGACGAAGCGATAGCCGCCGATCCGCATTACGCGCCGGCGCTCGCCTGGCGATCCTACGCAGAGCAGATGCTGTCGGATACGCCTGGCGGTGTCGGCACGACGCCCGTGAAAAAAGCTCTGCCGGTCGTGAAGGGGTTTGCCGACCGCGCGCTCGCTGAGGATCCGGGGTCGGCCGATGCGCTGTTCGCACTCGGCAGCTACTACGGATTGCTCGCCGACTCCGCGGACCCGAAACAGCTCGATCAGGCGATCGAAAACTTGCGTAAGGCGATCTCGATCCGTCCGAACTTTCCTCAGGCGGAAAACGACCTCGCCTATTTTCTGGGACGCAAGGGCGAGGTGGCGGAAGCGGTGAAAATACTTGCCAGTGTGCTTCAACGCGACCCCGGTCTGCGCGACGCCAACGTTATCTACGTGAACCACCTCATCGCGATGGGCCGCCCCGACGAGGCTGAAGCCGCGCTCGCCAATTGGACAAGAATAAGCCCCAGTCAGACCGCATCCATTAAGGTGATGCGTGTTGCTGTGCTCGCCCAGCGAGGCGACCTTGCTGCGGCTTGGCGCGCCTCGGAGGAACTTACGCGCGCGGGCGTTGTCGATAACACACTTGATATCCGCCGTATCACAGTTCGTTTGGCGCTTGGCGATGGCGACTGGCTGCTGGGGGCCGATCTTCCTGGCCGGCGGCGGGCGCTCGGCGCCATACTCAAGGGCGATAAGAAACGGGCGGTCGAGCTTGTCGCCACCGATCCTTTGGTGACGGTGCCCTGGGCGGGCCTCGGTTCTTATATTCCGATCCTCTATGCTGCGGGCGATGTTGCCGGCGCCGTTTCATATTATGACGGCAAGATCGGATCGCCAGGGGCCGCGATCGCCGCCCGCAACGCCTGCAATTGCTCGATGCTGAGCCTCCTGCTGGCGCTGAAGGAGGCAGATCACAAGGACACCAAGGGCGTACTTGCAGCGTGGAAAGCTACGCTCGCAGGGCAGCGGGCGTTGTACGAGAATGGCCAGCTATTCCAGCGCGAGTCGGGCGAGATCGCGGTTCTCGAAGGCGATTTCGCGGCGGCGAAGGCGCATTACGCGGCGGCGATCGACGCCGGTTGGCGCAGTGCGCTCTTCTTGGATCAGAGCTTCGTCAACTTCTTGCCGAAGGACGCCGCCTTCGACGCGCTCCGCGCGCGAATGAAATCCCTGATCAACAAGGAGCGCACGGCCCTTGGTCTCGCACCGCTCTGAACTGCGCGGCGGCTTGCGGTGCCGCGCGGTTGGCGCAGACGACTGCGCGTGCGATTGATTGATACGAGAGGCCCTCATGATCCCGTCAAACATCCAATCGTTCGCGCAAGGCTATGCCAAAGCATGGTGCAGCGACCGGCCCGAGCGCGTCGCTGCGTTCTTCTCAGCCAACGGTTCGCTCAAAGTGAATGACGGCGCACCCGCCGTCGGCCGCACGGCGATCGCGGACGTGGCGCAGAGCTTCATGACCGCATTCCCGGATATGATCGTTTCGTTCGATCGCCTAGAACGCAAGGCTGAGCGCATCCACTTTCACTGGACGTTGACCGGTACGAACACGGGCCCCGGCGGCACCGGAAAGTTCGTCCGCGTCAGCGGCTACGAAGACTGGCGATTTGCGGCCGACGGCCTCGTCGCCGAGTCGCTCGGCCACTTCGACGCCGCCGAATACGACCGGCAGCTTCAACACGGCGCTCCATGACGGACACGACCTGCAAACTCGCCACCATCGTCGCATCGAAGCGGATGCGGCCGCACGACAGCTGAAGCGGCGTTGATCCAGCGGCGCCGTGCGCTTTCGATTTCAACGCGTACCGTTGCACAACGCTGAGCTTTCGCAACCGTGAATCGCGAGCGATAGGGCTCACACGCGATGATACTGTGCTCATCGCGCCAATGCGTCCTCGACTTTGCAGTAAGGCTGGTCGCAAGCGATTGCGCGCTTTCCGAGCATGTCGCGAATGACTCATGATCAGCGTTGCGAGAATCATTTGGGGGGACTCCCATGCCAACCCGAGCGGCAGGCATTGCCATACTGTGCGGTGTCTTGTTTGCAGCGACCGCGGCATCCGCCGCCGAGAAGAGCTGGCTGACCGCGCTCTGGGACAGCACCACATGGGATGTTTCGACCGGTTTCGACACCTCGACCGGGAGCTACGGCGGCCCCGCCGATACGACAGTGTTGAGCGTGCCGCTGAATTTGCGTGCGCAGTTCGACAGCGTGCGTGTGGAGCTGTCGGTTCCTTATCTCGATGTTTCGGGGCCGGGCACCTACACGGGCGGCGTCGTCGGCGGCGGCTCGGGCCTTGGCGACGTCACGGCGGGATTGGCGTGGATTGTCTTGACCGAAGACGCATGGCCGGCGGTCGAGCTCGCGGCCAACGTCAAGATACCGACTGCGGCCGACAACCTCGGCACCGGCGAACTTGATTACACGCTGTTCGCAAACTTTTCGCGCTGGGTTACGCCTGACGTCATGCTGTTCGGCTCGGCCGGATATCAGTGGCTGACTGACTCCAGCACGGTGGAGTTGGAAAACGGCGCACTCGCCTCGGCCGGTGTGAACTACAAGCCCGCGGCCGATGTGAGCATCGGTGTCGCCGCCGCTTACCGCCAAGAATATTTTGACGGCCTGGGCGAGCAGGTCACCCTCTCGCCGTATGTCGTGTGGAGTTTTGACACGAATTGGCGCGCGACCGGCTACGCGACTGTCGGATTTACCGAGGCAAGTCCGGACGCGGGCGGCGGACTGAGGATCATCTACGCGCAGTGACGTGACGTGCCGACAACGATCACCCGTTTGATCGATAACAACAATCTTTGGGCAGCGTGGCGGGTTTCGCATTTCTCAGTCAAATAGGAGTCAGTCATGAAGTCTCAGCTTCTTGTGCTCGCAGCAGCCGCCGTTGTCACGACCTACGCGCAAGCTGCGTTGGTCGCTCCAGGCGGTATCCCAGGCCCGCCGCTGAGCGTAACGCAAGGTCCGCCCGCGAGTGTGAACCAGGGACCGCCGTCCAGCGTGACGCAAGGTCCGCCGTCGAGCCTAACGCAAGGTCCGCCCGCGGGCGTAGTGCCTGGCGCCCCTTCCGGCAAACTCGACAAGGCGGCCAACTTGCTTGGCAATCTCAATGCCGCGCATGCGTCGGACAGAGCGATGGAGCGTGCATCGCCCAAGTCGATGGTAGGGGCGATCGCCACGTACAAAAAGGCGACTGTCACGGCGCGGGCCGACATCGCCAAATACACGGACTTAATTGCCCAAGATCAGATAGCGATCGACGACGCGCAAGCTGCGGTCACTGCCGATATTGCGAAGCTGGCCGAGTTGCAGGCGGCCGCGACGCCCGATGCCGACGCAATCGCCGCAGCCCAGGCGCAGCTCGCAGCCGACCAGGCGGCGCTTGCATCCGCACAGCAGCA
>JBKJZU010000528.1:0-3190 GCA_046715015.1 Micropepsaceae bacterium | reverse complement strand
GGCGTCGCTATCCAGCACGCCGGCCAGCACCATCGGCTGGTTCGCGACGAACCCGACCGTCGAACCTTCGATCCGCCCGAAACCGGTGATAATGTTCTTGGCGAAATTTTCCTGAATCTCGAAAAAGTCGCCCTCGTCCGCGACCTTCAGGATCAGCTCCTTCATGTCGTAGGGTCTGTTCGGGTTCGCCGGGATCAAGGTGTCGAGCGAGATGTCGTCTTTGTCGACCTCCTGAAACGACGGCCACGACGGCGGCGGTTCGCGGTTCGACGACGGCAGAAAGTCGATCAGCCGACGCATCTGCATCAGGCACTCGATGTCGTTGTCGTAGGCGCCGTCCGCGATCGACGATTTCGTCGTGTGCACCTTCGCGCCGCCCAACTCCTCGGCCGACACGACCTCGTTCGTCACCGTCTTCACGACGTCGGGCCCCGTCACGAACATGTAGCTCGTGTCGCGCACCATGAAGATGAAGTCCGTCATCGCGGGCGAGTAAACGTCGCCGCCTGCGCACGGCCCCATGATCACCGAGATCTGCGGGATCACCCCCGACGACAGCACATTGCGCGCGAACACTTCGCCGTACCCGGCGAGCGCATCGACGCCTTCCTGAATACGCGCGCCGCCGGCATCGAACACGCCGATCACCGGCGCGCCGTTGCGAAGCGCCATGTCCTGGATCTTGACGATCTTCTGCGCGTGCGCCGCCGACAGCGACCCACCGAACACCGTGAAGTCCTTTACGAAGAGATAGACCAGGCGCCCATTGATCGTGCCCCAGCCCGTCACCACACCGTCGCCGGGCACGCGCTGCATGTCCATCCCAAAGTCGGAGGACCGGTGCTCGACGAACGTGTCGAACTCCTCGAACGACCCCTCGTCGAGCAGGATCTCGACCCGCTCCCGTGCGGTCAGCTTGCCCCGGGCGTGCTGCGCATCGATGCGCTTTTCCCCGCCGCCCATCTGGGCGGCCGCGCGCCGGCGTTCAAGCTCCTTGATGATCTCGTGCATGCGTGCCCTTGGGAACCCTTGAGTCTTGGCGCAAATCTGCACAGTTTGGGGGGGTGCGCAACCGCACAAAGTCCCCATCAGCCAAGCCGCTGCGCATAACTGACGCTGCGGCTACTTGGTGCGCGCGGCCCTGCGGCGTCCCGCCTTCGCGGGCCGCAGCTGAAGGTGGCGGCCAATCAGGTCCCGCGCCATCATCCTCAGGCGCTCGCGTGCCTTCTCGTTCCCGGGCAGGCCCACGCCCGCCATGATCGCCTCGCCCGCCAGCGCCTCGCCGATCAGTACGACGTTGAGGAGCGCGACCGCGATCTGGGTGTCCTCGAACGGCGCCTGGTCGCGACGGGCGCGGTGAACGGCTTCGGCGAGGGGGCGGTACATGCCCTCACCGGGTGGCGTTTCTTCCTCCAGCGCGAGCCACAGCGCGAGGCGCGCATAGTCCTTACGGCGATAGCCGTCGTCCAGGCGGTCGACGATCTTCGCAAAGTCGAGCGGCGCACTCTCGTCGCCCGATACCGCGGCGAGGTTTGCCTTGAGGTTTCGTCCTGCGTGGCCGAGCAGCGCCTGCATGAGGCCGCGGCGGCTGCCGAAATGGTAGTGCACCGCGGCGTCCGTCAGCCCGAGTTCGGCCCCGACCGTTTGCACTTTGACCGCGCTCGGACCGCCGGCCGCGAGGTGTTTCTCGGCGACCTCGAGAATCTGAGCGCGGGAGACTTCGGCCTCCCGCCGTTTTGCGCGCGCCATCGCGTTCGGCACCTCTTGCGTCGTCGGTTTACTTAGAGTACTCAAAGTACAGACTTTGACCACTCTAAGTCAATGGGAGCGTCGTGATGGATCAGGAGGCTCTGTCGCATTTGCAGCGGATTGCGGGGCTGGCCGGCGTCGATGCGAACGCCGTACGGCTGCCCGCGTCGCGCCACGCGGTCTTGGGCGGACGCCGCTTTCACTACCTCGCGTGGGGCGATGAAAGTTTACCGCCGGTTCTTTTCCTGCACGGCGGCAATCAGTCGGCGCACACCTGGGACGTCGTGTGCCTTGCCGTCTCGCAGCGCTATCACTGTGTGGCCCTGGATCAGCGCGGGCACGGCGACAGTGAATGGAGCTACGAGCTCGACTATCGCCCGCCGGCGCACGCGCTCGATATCGAGCGGCTCGCCGATCATTTGGGCTGGGGGCGCTTCGTCATCGTCGGCATGTCGATGGGGTGCATGAATGCGCTGCAGTTTGCGGGCACGCGGCCCGCGCAGCTTTCAGGCTTCGTCGCCGTCGACGCCGGGCCTTACATCGAGATTGAAGGCGGGCAACAGATCATCGACTTCGTCGAAGGCAATCGCTCGCACGCGACCCTCGACGGCTTCGTCAAGGCGGCCATGCGGTTCAACGTACGCCGAGCGCCGGAGCTCCTGCGCCACAGCCTGCGCCATACCGTGCGCGAGATGGCCGACGGGACGTTCCAGTGGCGGGCCGATCGGCGGCAGAGCGTAAAGGTCGAGGAGATCGTGGACGCACTGGAAGCGATGCGGGCGCTCCTGCCGCGCATCACCTGCCCCGCCCTCGTCGTGCGCGGCGCGGAAAGCCGGGTCTTCAGCCAAGAGGGCATGCTGCGCTTCGCACGCGAGCTGCCAAACGGCGCACACGTGACCATCCCCAACGCGGGGCATACCGTGCAGGGCGACAATCCGAAGGCTCTGATCGACGCTCTAGATAACTTCTTGGCTTCATTACAGCCCGTGGACACATGACAGACGTCTGAAAAACGAGATCGCCAACTCCAACGTCCGCCATCAGCCGAGCAGCTTCAGATAAGCCTCCGCAGCCTTCAGGTCCGCCAAGCGGTGCGCACGCGCCTTCTCGGCCTCCGCATCGCGGCCCCAAAGTTCGGCCTGATAAGCCGCATCGACCTCCGCCGCAGCGAGCGCATCGTCCGCGCTGACCGCGCCCGCAGCGAACGCCAAACCCAACACCGCATAACCGGTGATCGTGACGCCGGTATGCAGCACGATAAGCCGGTGATTGTCGTGCGCGTCGATCGCAGCGCTGAGGCGCGCGAGCGCCTCGGCGTTCTGCGCGATGTGGCCAACACCCGTTGTCGCCGCAAGACGCGCCCCGAAACGCTCACCCGCCCAATCGAGCCAGCGATCCCAGGCTTCGCGCTGACGCCGCACCAAATCGGCCGGGCTCTCTG
>JBKJZU010000527.1:0-5530 GCA_046715015.1 Micropepsaceae bacterium | reverse complement strand
GCCAGCTGTTCGGTTTGCGCTTTGGCGCCGGCGCGCGGCGGGTCGATGACGACGGCGTCGAACGTGTCGAGTTCGTGCTTCAGCAGCGGGCGGCGGAAGAGGTCGCGCCGTTCGGCGGTGATGGGCTTTAGGCGCTTCGCGTTGCGTGCGGCGGCGGTCAGCGCCTCGATCGAGGCGGTCTCGCTGTCGTAGGCGGCGACGGCACTCTTCTTCGCGAGCGAGAACGTCAAGGCGCCGCAGCCGGCGAAGAGGTCGGCGACGCGCTTTGCGTTGCCGACGGCTGCGGTGACCAGCGATTGCAGGGCGGCTTCCGCTTCGGGCACAGCCTGCAGGAAGGCGGCCGGCGGGGCCACGACCTTGGCGCCGGCCCATTCGAGCACGGGTGCCTGCGACTGCGCGACGAGTTCGCCGTTCACAGTGAGGCGAATGATACCGAGCTTCGCCGCGATATCCGCGAACTTCGTACGCAGCGCGCCATCCAGCGTCATGCGGCCGACGCCCAGGACTAGGTCGATGCCGTTATCGGCGCGCATCACGTCGACCTCGGCGCGCGCTTGTTCGGGCAGCACGTCCGCCAACGCTTCGCGCAGACGCGGCACCAGCGCGAAGAGGTCCGGGTGCACGACGTGGCACTCGGCCATGTCGACGATGAAATGGCTGCCGCGTTCCTGAAAGCCGACCATGACGGCGCCGTTGACGAGGCGGGCAGTGAAGACGGCGCGGCGGCGCGTGCGCGGGCCAACGGCGACGAGCGGGGCGACGTCGATGCCGGTGATGCCGCGTTGGGACAGCGCTTGGATGACTTGGTCGCGCTTCCAATCGTGGTAGGCGGTGATCTCCACATGCTGCAACGCGCAGCCGCCGCAGATGACAAAGTGCTCGCACACCGGTTTTGTGCGCGTGGGTCCGGGCTCGACGATTTGGACGATGCGCCCGCGGTCGCCTTCCACCTCAACCGTCACCTTGTCGCCGGGCACTGTGAAGGGGACATAGAGACCGTCCGCCGTCTCGCCGTCGCCTTTGTGGCCGATGCGGAGGATTTCAACGGTACTCATTTTCCGCCCCCGCTTGCGGGGGAGGTGGCGGAGCGAAGCGACGCCGGTGGGGGGAAGTCTACGAAACACCCGCTCAGCGCGATCAAGCCCGCAACCCGCTTGTCGCTGCGCTGTGGCCGAGCGCCGTGAGTGCCATGGCTACGATGTGCGGGGCGTTGAGTTCGGCGATGTCGTACTGCTTTTGCGGGGCCTCGTGGTCGATGAAGATGTCGGGCAGCGTCATCGGGCGGAACTTGCAGCCGCGGTCGAAGAGGCCGGCCTTCGCCATGAACTGCATTACGTGCGAGGCGAAGCCGCCGATCGCGCCTTCTTCGATCGTGATCAGCACTTCGTGGTTCGCGGCAAGGCGGCGGATCAAGTCTTCGTCGAGCGGTTTGCAGAATCTTGCGTCGGCGACGGTTGTCGGCAGGCCGCGAGCGGCGAGATCGTCGGCCGCTTTCAGCGCTTCGTGCAGCCTCGTGCCGAAACTCAAGATCGCGATCTTCGAGCCTTCGCGGATAATGCGGCCCTTGCCGATTTCGAGCGGCGTTCCCTTCGCCGGCAGTTCGATGCCGACGCCTTCGCCGCGCGGATAGCGGACCGACGATGGGCGGTCGTCGATCGCCGCGCAGGTCGCGACCATATGGCGGAGTTCGAGTTCGTCCGACGGCGCCATGACGACGAAGCCGGGCAAGCAGGCGAGATACGTCGTGTCGAACGAGCCCGCGTGCGTCGCGCCGTCGGCACCGACGAGGCCGGCGCGGTCAATCGCGAAACGCACGGGCAGCTTCTGGATCGCGATGTCGTGCACGACCTGGTCGTAGGCGCGCTGCAGGAACGTCGAATAGATGACGGCAAACGGTTTGTAGCCTTCGGTGGCAAGCCCGCCTGCGAACGTCACGCCGTGCTGTTCGGCGATGCCGACGTCGAACGTGCGGTTCGGAAAGCGCTTTGCGAAGAGGTCGAGGCCGGTACCGGACGGCATCGCCGCGGTGATCGCCACGATCTTCTCATCCGCTTCCGCTTCGGCGATCAGACTGTCGGCGAAGACCTTCGTGTATTGCGGCGCGTTCGACGGCGTCTTCTTCTGCGCGCCGGTGACGACGTCGATGTTCACGACGCCATGGTATTTGTCGGTGGCGTCTTCGGCGGGCGCGTAGCCCTTGCCCTTCTTCGTCACCACGTGCACCAGGATCGGGCGGTCGATCGCCTGATCGCGCACGTTTTGCAGTACGGGCAGCAGGTGGTCGAGATTGTGGCCGTCGATCGGGCCCACGTAATAGAGGCCGAGTTCCTCGAAAAGCGTGCCGCCCATCCAATAGCCGTGCGCATAGCGTTCGGCGCGGCGCGCGCTTTCTTCGATGAAGTGGGGGAAGTTTTTCGCCAACTGTTTCGCGAAGTTGCGCAGCGTCGTGTAACCCTCCGACGACACCATGCGCGAGAGATAGGCGCTCATGCCGCCGACCGGCGGGGCGATCGACATGTCGTTGTCGTTCAGAATCACGATGAGCCGCGAGCGCGAGGCGCCGGCGTTGTTCATCGCCTCATACGCCATGCCGGCCGACATCGCGCCGTCGCCGATCACGCAGACGATGTTGCGCTTTTCGCCCTTCAGGTCGCGGGCGACGGCCATGCCGAGGCCGGCCGAAATCGAGGTGGACGAGTGCGCGGCGCCGAACGGGTCGTACTCGCTTTCGGCCCGCCTGGTGAAGCCGGAAAGGCCGCCACCCATGCGCAGCGTGCGGATGCGGTCGCGGCGGCCGGTCAGGATTTTGTGCGGGTAGGCTTGGTGGCCCACGTCCCAGATCAGGCGGTCGTGCGGCGTGTTGAAGAGGTGGTGGAGCGCCACCGTCAACTCGATCACACCGAGGCCCGCGCCCAAGTGGCCGCCGGTGACGGAGACGGCGTCGATCGTTTCTGTGCGCAGTTCGTCGGCGAGTTGTTTCAACTGATCGCGCGACAGGTTGCGCATATCGGCGGGCGACTTGATCGTATCAAGCAGTGGGGTCATCTGAACCCTTGGATTTCACGCTAACTATCGTCACGTCCGCCACCTTCAAAGGTAGTGTACCATGGCATCGAATTATTGCGGCATTTAGGCACGCCGATCAACGACATAGGCCGTGAGGCCGCGCAGAAGGTCGGCCTTTTCATCAAAGACTTCAAGGTGGCGGGCCGCTTGCGTGGCTAACAGTTCAGCTTGTGCGCGCGCACGTTCGGCGCCCAGCACTGTGACGAACGTCGCCTTGCCCGCTCTTTCGTCTTTGCCCGCAGCCTTGCCCATCACGGCGGGGTCGCCTTCGATGTCGAGCAGATCGTCCACGATTTGGAACGCCAACCCTAAGTCCTGCGCATAATTCGTCAGTGCACGGAGCAACGGCGGCGAGGCCTTGCCCATGATCGCGCCCGCTTCGCAGGCGAACGCGATCAGCGCACCGGTTTTCAGGCGCTGCAGCCGCGTGATGTGGCCGATGTCGCTGATGTCGGCGCCTTGGGCGGCGATGTCGATCATTTGGCCTCCGACCATGCCGTTCGAACCGGCGGCGTGGGCCAAGCGCGCGACCAATTCGACGCGGACGTGCGGGTCGGTGTGGGTCTCGGGCGCTGCCAGCAGCGCGAAAGCGTGCGTGAGCAGCGCGTCGCCGGCCAGAATTGCGGTCGCTTCGCCGAACTTCTTGTGCGTCGAGGGCTTGCCGCGGCGCATGTCGTCGTTGTCCATCGCGGGCAGGTCGTCGTGGGCCAGCGAATAGGCGTGCACGCACTCGACGGCTGCAGCGGCGCGGGCGAGCGCGCGGCGGTCGACGCCGAACTGGCGGCCGGACTGCAGCACCAGGAACGCGCGCACGCGCTTGCCGCCCTGGACGGTCGCGTAGCGCATCGCCTCGATCATGCGCGCCTGTGGGCCCATCGGCTCAGGCAGCAGCTCGGTCAGCATTTCTTCCATGAAGACCGCCGCTTCGTGGAGCGCGGGCTCGATCGGGGTGGTCAGGGTCATTTGTCGAAGGGCGCCGTCGTGGGGCCGGCGGGCGTGATGACGATCTTTTCGATGCGGGCTTCGGCGTCGCGCAGCTTCGCCTCGCAGTGGGCTTTCAGCGCCGTGCCGCGTTCGTAGGTCGTGATCGAATCCTCGAGGCCGACCTGGCCCTTTTCCAACTGCTGGACGATCTGTTCCAGTTGCTGCAGCGCCTGCTCGAAACTCAAGGTGGCGATGTCGTTTTTCTCGTCTTTTGCCATCGGCGGATCCCGGTTGTTTTTGTTGCTGGGGGTATACTGGTTTCGCATCGGGCGGTCGAGGGATTCAGCTTCCGCCTTTGGGCCGCGGCGCTGTAAGGTGGGCGAAACGCCCCTTCCCCCTCAGCCCATTTGGAAGCACCCATGACGCAGCCCACACTCGACCTCGCCTCCGCGAGCGCCGCGGAGACCGCACGCGCCGTCAACGGCGGCAGCATTTCGGCCCTGGAAGTTTGCGACGCGGCGATCGCGCGCATCGAAAAGAGCGACGGCGAAATCAACGCGGTCGTCGTGCGCGACTTCGAACGTGCGCGGGCGCAGGCCAAGCGCGTGGACCAAGCACGCGCGAAGGGCGAGCGTGGCGCGCTGATGGGCGTCGCGATGACGGTGAAGGAATCGAACGACGTCGCGGGCCTGCCCTCGACCTGGGGGATGCCCGTCTTCAAGGACTTGCCCGTAACCCAGGACAGCGTGCCGGTGCAGCGGTTGAAACGCGCGGGGGCGGTGATTCTGGGCAAGACGAACGCGCCTGTGGCGCTTGCCGATTGGCAAGCGGTGAACCCGATCTATGGCCGGACCGTGAACCCGTACGACCATGCGCGCTCACCCGGCGGTTCGTCCGGCGGTGCGGCGGCGGCGCTCGCCAGCGGGATGGTGCCGCTGGAGCTCGGCTCGGATATCGGTGGTTCGATTCGTGTGCCGGCGCATATGTGCGGCGTGTTCGGGTTGAAGCCGACTTATGGGGTCGTCCCGCTGCAGGGGCACGGGTTTCCGGGCACGGACGGCGCGCCGGTGGAGCTTGCCACGGTTGGTCCGATGGCGCGGACGGCTGAGGATTTGGAGATCGCGCTCGACGTTATCGCGGGGCCGCTGCCCGGCGTTGGGATGAAGCTCGACCTTCCACCGCCGCGGCACGCATCGCTGAAGGATTACCGCGTGCTGGTGATCGACCGGCACCCGCTTTGCGCGACGGCGTCCAGCGTGCGCGACGCGCTGAACGGCCTTGCGAACAAAGTGGAAGAGGCCGGTGCGCATGTCATGAGCGAGGCGGACCTTCCCGACTTGGCGCAGATGCTTGCCGCCTACGCCCAGATGCTGACTACGATCACGACGCGCGGCGCGCCCGGTGCAACACCGGTCGACGCGCATGCGTGGATGGGCCTTCTGGACGAGCAGGCCCGCACGGCGCGCGCGTGGGGTTCGTTGTTCAAGGACATCGACGTCGTGCTGACGCCGCCGTTCGGTGTCCCCGCGTTTCCGCACGA
>JBKJZU010000526.1:0-2882 GCA_046715015.1 Micropepsaceae bacterium | reverse complement strand
CACCGGCCAGCCGCCGACGAATGTCCGCGGCCGACGCTTTGAGCTGCACTTCGACGCCCGCTCCTGCACGCGCGCACGCATGCATTCGCCGGCGCAAACGCGCAGCGGTATCCAGCGCCGGACAGAGCGTTCACACGCCTGCCGGTCCAAATTCGGCGACGCCCGTTCCGGCGTCAGCCTTCCCGAGTGTCGCTTAGATGTTGGCCGGCTGGCGTGCCGGCCGGTGCTTCTCAGTCTCGTTCAACGTTTCACCGTTGTTGCCCTTACGGGCGTTGCGTAGTGGGATTTGAACCCACGGCCGGAACGTTAACAGCGTTCTGCTCTACCAAACTGAGCTATTCGCATGGATAACCCGATGGGATTTGAACCCACGACCTCAGGACTTCCGGATGCTCTACCAGGCTGAGCTACGGGCGGCTTCCCACCTGAAGACGGAACACGCCACCGCAGAGCGGCACGCGCCAGCCGGGACATCAACGAGCCCGAGCCTTTGCCTTCAATGGGGCGCGGTGGATACAAGAGGCCGTTACGAAATGCAAGAGGGCCGAAACGTCACACCCGCGTTGAGCAATCAAATCTGATCCACCCGCGCCGACCCAAATCCTTCCTCGAACTTCGGCGCGTTGTCCGTGAGCGCCACCCAGGGCGCCTTCGATCCCACGAAAATATGCGCGGCATAGCCACGGTGTCCCGGGTCGTCATCGAGCAACCCGGCAGGGACGAAGTACTTCGTCTGCTCTTGATCGATCAGCGGCATCGGGCTCCCACACGTGCCGCAGAACGACGACGCCCACCCATTCCCGCTCGGAACGACGTACTGCTTGATCAAGTCCTGTCCGCGCACCCAACGAAAACGCTGAGCGCTGGCATAGAAGACGGCATTCCCGTCGGTGCCCGACACCTTCCGGCACTTCGAACAATGACATTGGCCGATCGGACCAGTCTTACCCTCGATCTCGAACGCAACGCCGCCACACAGGCAACTTCCGCGTAGGTGTGACATGAGAGGCCTCGCCGTTTTGCCACCCCTTATCGCATGCGTCCGGCTCTGGTCCCATACGCATGTCCGCACGCCGGGCTGCTCGGCGCACAATGGCTGGCGTTCATAGCGGCTACACTGGGCCCAAGCGGTGCGACAACCAAGCAGAGACGATTTGCCTGCTTAAAGCTTACGTCAATATAATGTAAATTGATCGTCCGTCATGCGGCATGCCTGCGCGAAAAACGCGGCCTCGGAGGGGCGCCCTGTGCACCCAATTTCGCAAATCCTCGATCGTCCGACCGGCGTCGCGCAAACGCCGGCCAAACGGATTCCAAACGCACACCTAACGGATAATTCCGCAGGAATCCGCCGCGCTAACGCATCTAACGGATTCGATTTTGCGACTTTCGCCCGAAATGGCAGTCAAGGTATTGAATACAATGCGAAAATCAGCCTGGAAACGCGGATTCTAACCTGTTTTCGCGCCCTTCGTGCCGGCCTCGATCTTGTCCGCGGTCGCGCTCGTGACGCCGCCTTGAACGGCATGGCGCGGGAAGTGGCAGGTGACACGCGTGCCCTTGCCGACCGCGCTGTCGAGTTCGACCCAGCCGCCGTGCAGCTCAACGAACGAGCGCACGAGCGCAAGGCCGAGCCCCGCACGCCGTGCGTCCTTCGTGCGCGTCGTGCTCTCGAAACGCTCGAAGGCGACGGGCTGATAGGCCGCCGGAATGCCGACGCCGGTGTCGTTGACGAAGACGCGCACCTCGCCCGCTGCCCCTTCCGCACCGAACACGATGCGGCCGTTCGGCGGCGTGTGCTCGATCGCATTGATGACGAGGTTGTAGGCGATCTGCAGCAAGCGTTTTTGATCGACGAAAAGTTCGCCCACGTCCTTGCCGCTTTCGCAGGTGACTTCCACCCGCGCCTTGCGCGCTTTTTCCTCGATCAGCGGCATGACGCTGGCCAGCACGTCGGTGACCACAACATCCTTGCGGTCGAGCTCGATCGTCCCGGCCTCGATCAACGCGAGATCCAGGATGTCGTTGACCAGCGTCTCAAGCGTCTTGGATGCGTTCAAAATGTCGCCGAGATAGTTGGACTGCTTGTCCGTCAACTTCCCGGCGATCCCTTGGTTCATAAGGTCCGCGAACCCCATGATCGAATTCAATGGCGTGCGCAGCTGGTAGGACACGTTCGAGATGAAGTCGGACTTGAGTTTATCCGAGGCGAGCAGCGCTGCGTTGCGCTCTTCCAGCGCCTTCTCCCGCATCGCCGTGTCCGTCACGTCGCGATAAGTGAGCAGCAGCGAGCCGTCCGGCAATGGCGCCGCCGAAAAACTCAGCAGCATCTCGTCGCTGCGCTTCAACCGCTCAACGCTGACCCGCCGTTCGGCCGCGGCCCCCGTGATCAGCATCGTGAGCAGGCTCCAATGGCTCTCGTCCGGCAGCACGCGGCGGCACAGCTGGAACACGTCGGCAAAGCGCGGCTGGTCGTTCAGCGTCTTCGCGTCGATCTTCCAGTATTCCGCGAACGCCTTGTTGAAGAGCTTGAGGCGGCCGTCCGTGCCGAACACGGCAAGCGCTTCGCTCAAGTGATCGATTGTCGTCCGCTGCACGCTGGACAGCTGATTGAAGCTGCGCTCCAGCGCCATCTGATTGGTGACGTCGTCGTAGATGAAGATGAGCCCGCCGAACGGATGCGGCTGGCACGTCACGCGCAGCGTCGAACCGCGCGGCAAATGCCAGTGCTCTTCGCGCTCGTCGATGACGCTGGTGTAGAGCGCAAGCCGCTCCTTCTTCCACGAGGCAAAGTCGCGTTGCTCGGGCAGCCGCCGCGACTCGCGCAAGCGCTCCAAAATCTCGCCGTCGGACGGATGCGTGGCAAGCCACCGCTCCTCCAG
>JBKJZU010000525.1:0-4555 GCA_046715015.1 Micropepsaceae bacterium | reverse complement strand
GCCGATTCTGGCGCTGACAGCGAATGCGTTCGTGGAAGATGCGGCGCGCTGCGAGGCCGCCGGCATGAACGAACATCTGACAAAGCCGATCCGCCGCCACATCCTGGAAGCGGCACTCCTTCGCCATCTGGCGTCGCGCAAGTCTGCCGAGCGCTCGAACTCGCAACTCTCCGCGCGCACGTGGACGGATCTGCAAAGCGACATGCCTGCCGCCGCGATCAAGAAACTCGTATCAACGTTCGTGACGAACCAAGCGCGCGACCTCGAGGCGATGAGGGGCGACATCGCCGGCAACGATAGAGAAACGCTGTGCCGGCGCGCACACTCGCTCAAGGGTGCCGCGCGGTTGCTTGGCGCAAACGCGCTTGCCGAGGCCGCGATGGCACTCGAATCTGTTGCGGAGACGATCGAACCTGCGCCGGCGATCGAGCGGCTAACCGATCTTGACCGCTTATTTGCTGAAGCCTCGCGCGAACTGAGCGCTAAGCTCTCGGCGCTTTCAGTTGCTGCCTAAGGCAAAGCTGCCGCCGTCCGCTACGGCGGTCGTGGGGTAGATGAAGCCCTTCGCGCGATAGAGCCTGCGTCCCCACTGATTGGTGGGCGTGTACCAGACGCGGACCTTGCTCCAATCGTTCTTGGCGCTTTCGTCGCGGATCGGCGCGCTGAGCCAGATGCGTCCATCGTTGCCCCAGTTCGCATGGTCGACGACGATGGTGCGTTCATCCAAGATCTGCTTCACGACGGCGACATGCCCGCGTCGCGCTGTTTTGTAGCCGCGCATGACGAAAACCGAGCCCTGCTGCGGTCGGCTGGAGCGGGTGTATTTGCCGGCGGCGAGCTTCCACCACTTGTTGGCGTTGCCTCGGATATCGACGCCCGACTTATCTCGGGCAAATGGCACGCACTGAAGATTGGCATCCAGGATCTGGGGCCGGATGTCGGCCAACAGGTCGCCCGCCGTCGCCGGGTTGTCCCCAGGGGAGGGTGCCAACGCGTCCTCGACGGTCGCCGGGCTGTAGGCGTCGTACGACCCTCTAAACAACGAAGTATTCGCAGGAGCGCTTGCGCCACCATTGAATGAAGTCGAGTAGTTCGAAGGAACTGTTTGGCATGCGGATAGGCCAACGCCTGCCACCAGGAGCGCCGTCAGACAACGTGTGGTATTGGTCTTCAAACGATACACTCCCTCGACTGGGACAAGCCCAGCTACCACCTTAAGCACCGATTGGGCCGGGCTTGGTGGCGGCCTAGGCTGAGGGAGTCAACTTAATGATTTATTACCGTTAACTTTTGACGCAAGATCTGGGAAATCCGCGGCCGCAAACCCCAATATGTGGATCACGCACCACGACGATCTTGCAGCACTGTGTGAGCAAAGTGTCAGCGAGCGGCGATCCGGCCGCCCTCATAGGGACTCAAAATGAACCCCTGGACTTGGTACACCCGGCCGCCGTAGTGGCCGCCTGGGGCGTACCAAACCCGGACCTCCGACCAGTCGTTGTCGTCGGAAACGTCCATGATCGGATTATCGAGGCTGATCTCGCCCCCATTCAGCCAGTTGGCGTGATCGACGACGATCTCCCGGTCGTTCACGACCCGGCGCACCACGGCGACGTGCCCGCGCTGGGCATTGCCGTAGCCCTTCATGACCAAGACTGAGCCTGCTTCAGGTGCCGACGAACGCCCGAACCGGCCGGCGGCCTTGTCCCACCAGGTGTAGGCGTCGCCCCAGATGCCGACCCCCGATTCCTGGCGCGCATAGGGCACGCACTGCAGCGGTGGCTGGTTACGCAGAACACGCGGTTTCGCCCCCGTCGAATTCCACGCCACCGGGCCCGGATCGTCGAAACCCGCACACCCGCCAAGCGTCAACCCAACCGCAATCAAGACAGAAACAAGTCGCGAATTCATAGCTCGGTAACCACCCAGATTCGGCCCGCGTTCAATGCAAGGCCAGCCTTCGAAATCGGTGTGCATCCTCGCGCACGGACCGCTCAAAGGCCGTTCAAATGAGAGGTTGGTTTTATTTCAAACTGCAACAGACCAGGAATTGCGCCGTTGTCGCTGTGCGCGCTGGTTTATCCCGGGTAACCGCAATTGGGAATAATTTCCACAACTAATCCAGCGTCCGGCGATAGCGCATCAGCGCGATTGTCATGGCCCCGAGCATGAACGCGGCAAGCGGCCAGATATCCGCGAACATGTCGCTGAGGTGGCTTCCCTTCAGCATCACGCCGCGCACGATCCGCATGAAATGCGTATTAGGCAGGATCGAGCCGATCCATTGCGCCCACTCCGGCATGCCGCGGAACGGAAACATGAAACCCGAAAGCAGGATCGACGGCAGAAAGAAGAAGAACGTCATCTGCATCGCCTGCAGCTGATTGGCGGCGATGGTGGAGATCGTAAAACCGATCGACAGATTGGCTGCGATGAAAAGCGCGAGCGCGATCGACAGTTCGAAATACGAGCCCAACATCGGCACGCCGAACAACAATCGGGCCGCAATCAGCACGACGAGAACTTGGATGTAGCCCATGAAGATGTAGGGCAAGATCTTGCCCGCCATCACTTCGAACGGCTTCAGCGGCATCGCAAGCAGGTTTTCCATCGTCCCACGCTCGACCTCGCGGGTCACGGCAAGCGCGGTGATCAACACCATCGTCATCGTGAGAATGACGCCGATCAGGCCGGGCACGACGTTGTAGGCCGAGATGCCTTCGGGGTTGTACCGGCGGTGCACGATGACTTCGAACGGCGCGGGTGTCGGACGAAGCGCGGAAAGCGCGCCGGTGAGCTCGCGATTGAAGACTGTCGAAGGCAGTTGCGCGATGGCGCCTACGGCGTTCGCGGCCGCCGCTGGATCGCTCGCGTCGGCTTCGATGAGAATCTGCGGCCGGTCGCCGCGCGCGAGTTCGCGCGAAAACTCGGGAGGGATCGTGACGACGAACGCAACTTCGCCGCTGGCGAGCATCGCCGCACCTTCGCGCTCGCCTTTGACCACGTTCGTAACGCGGAAGTAGCCGGTGTTTTCTAAAGCCCGCACCAGCGTCCGAGAATAGACGCTGGGATCCTGAACGTTGACGGCTGTCGGCAGGTGCTTTGGATCGCTGTTGATCGCAAACCCGAAGAGCGTCAGCTGCAGCACCGGTATGCCGATGATCATGCCGAACGTCAGCCGGTCGCGGCGCATCTGAATGAGTTCCTTCAGGAACACCGCACCGATCCGCGAGAATGAAACGCCGAGCATCGTCTACCCCGTCAGCCGCGCGCGAAACGGTGTCATCAGGTGGATGAACACGTCTTCGAGGCTGGGCGTGGACTTCTCCCACCTGAAAGCCGGGCGCGTCCGAAACGGCGCGATCGCCTGCTCGAGTTTCGCCGCGTCCTTGCCGCTGACGTGCAACGTCACGCCGAACACGGAGACTTGGTCGATCCCCTCGCGCCCGTGCAACTCGCCGGCAAGCGTCCGCACGTCGCTACCCGTGACAACCCACGTACTCAACGTCGATCCTTCGATGACCTCGTCGACCGTGCCGCGCGCCAGCACCGTGCCGTACGCGAGATAGACGATGCGGTCGCACCGCTCGGCTTCGTCCATGTAGTGCGTGGAGACAAGGACGGTCAGACCCTGCGCCGCCAGCTGATGGATCTCGTCCCAAAACTCGCGCCGCGCCTGCGGGTCGACGCCGGCCGTGGGCTCGTCCAGCAACAACAATTGCGGTCGGTGCAGGATGCAGGCGGCAAGCGCCAGGCGCTGCTTCCAACCGCCCGACAGAGTCCCGGCCAGCTGCTGCTGGCGTTCGACCAAGCCGAGCCGCGCGATCGCCTGATCGACGACGCGCGCGCGATCCTCCATCTCGTAGATGCGCGCGACGAAGTCCAAATTTTCGCGGATCGAAAGATCTTCGTAGAACGAGAAGCGCTGCGTCATGTAACCCACGTGGCGCTTGATCTCGGAAGCTTGGGTCTTGATGTCGTAGCCGAGGCACGTACCGGTCCCGCTGTCGGGGATCAGCAGTCCGCACAGCATGCGGATCGTCGTCGTCTTGCCGCTGCCGTTAGGCCCGAGGAAGCCCCAGACTTGTCCGCGCGGCACTTGGATCGAGAACTTGTCGACGACTTTGCGCGTGCCGAAACTCTTGCTCAGCTCGCTGACGTCGATCGCGAGCGCGGAAGTCATGGTAGCGTCACGTCGATCGGCTGCCCCGGCAAGAGTTGTCCGCCTTCCGGGACCGCCTCGACCATCCAAACGAGTTTCTCGCGCGAACCGACGCTGTAGATGACGGGCGGCGTAAACTCCGCGTTGTTCGCGATGAACGTCACGCGGCCTTTCATGTCCTTCGCACACCCGTCGCAAGCCACCCCCACGACCGATCCCACTGAGAGCTTCGCGCGCAGGGGCTCAGGCACGAAGAAACGCAACTTGACGTTCTGCGGCGGCAGGATCTGCACGATCGCACCACCTGGCGGCACGTACTCGCCGGCTCGCCGCAGCGTGTCTTCCGCCCGCCCCGCAACCTTTGCGCGAATTCGCCTCTGGCTCAGCGCATAC
>JBKJZU010000524.1:0-6603 GCA_046715015.1 Micropepsaceae bacterium | reverse complement strand
GCTCCGCCGCTTCCGCAAAGCTCGCGGCGAAATGGCCGTTCGCACCGGCAGCCGACAGCGGCACAACGACATAGTTCATCGCCACGTAGAGAAGAAGGCCGTAGAGCAATCCCGAGACGATGGGCTCGGCCGTCAACGCTTTGATGCGCGACGCGGCAAAAACAAAGACAGCCGCCATGATCGCGGCAATCAAGAAGTGCGTCGCAAGGCCAAGCGCCGCGGTGCTAAGCCCGCCGGCACGCGATGCCTCGCGGCCGATCCAACCGGCCGCCACCGATTGCAGCACCTGAACCGGCGTCAGACCGTAGCTCAGAGGGCCGTAGACGACGAACGCATAGGCGATGTCGAGCACACCGGCGATCGTTCCGCCGGCCAAGATTGCTCGTGCTTCGCCGCTCATGTTGCCGCCCCGTCGCTTGCCGTTCATCATTCACCCAATTGGACGGCCGACCGTGCACCGCGGCAAGACAGGGGAAGGTCCGGCACACAGCTTTGCCGTCCGAACGTGCGCGGGTCAGTCTCTTGGGGCTTGAACACGTTCGGGACCGGTGATTGGGTCCGCCGCGAGAACAGAGATGAGGGCGCGGGCATGACAATCAAAATCTGGAACTTTCCGCGCGGCGCACGCGGGGTTCGGCTCTTTTGGCAGTGCGAGGAGATGGGTCTGCCTTACGAGGCGGAAGCGGTGACGTTTCCCGTGAGTGACGCCTACCGCGCGCTCAATCCGATCGGCAATGTGCCCTTCCTTCAGGACGGCGAAGTCGCGATCAACGAGTCGGTCGCGATCATGCTCTATCTGGCGGAGCGTTATGGGCCGACACCGTTATTACCGAAGAACGATCCGGTAGCTCTCGCACGCGTGCTGCAGTTGACCGTGTTCAGCGAGGCCTCGCTCGGCGCCTTCGTCAACACATTGTTGATGGCGAAGTTCGGCGCGCCGGAAGCGGACAAGCAGAACTGGTCCGCCCGCGCGCAAGATGGCCGCGTCGATGAGTTCATCGCCTTCGTCGTGAAGTCGCTTGGTGATCGTGAGTATCTCGTCGGTTCGCACTTGACGCTGGCCGACATCGCAATCAGCACGTCGCTAGGCGTTTGGGCAGGCGCGCTCGGCAGAGAACTGCCCGCGCCGATTGCGGCGTACCGGGAGCGCCTTCACGCGTCGCCCACGTATCAGCGCGCGCGGGACAAACAGCAACGATGAAGCCGGCCGCAAAATCGGTCGCGGCCTACTTTGCGGCACTCGCACCGGAACATCGGGCGACCTTGGAAAGACTGAGGCGCACGATCCGCGCCGTCGTACCGAAGGCCGAGGAGAAGATCAGCTACGGCATTCCAACACTCGTGCTGGACGGACGCATGCTCCTATCTTACGGCGCAGCGGCCAAGCACTGCTCGTTCTACCCGGGCGCGCTGGTCCGTTCGTTCGCGGCCGAGCTGAAGGACTACAGCACGTCGAAGGGAACAATCCGCCTTCCGATCGGCAGCACCCTGCCGCCACAACTCGTGCGCAAGATCGTGAAGGCCTGCGTCGCGCGGAACGCCGAGAAGGCGGCAAAGCGCAAGGCGCGATAGGCTCGACATCGTGGAGAGCGGCTGGTAATTCGGCGGGCCGGGAAAGGCCTTTGCTCATGAAATATCTGCACACCATGCTGCGCGTCGGAAATCTCGATGCCGCGCTCGATTTCTTCGTCGCCAAGTTGGGCCTGAACGAAACGCGGCGCATAGAGAACGAGGCGGGGCGCTTCACGCTCGTCTTCCTCAGCGCACCGGAAACCCCGGACGCGGAGATCGAACTCACCTACAATTGGGATGAGCACGAATATTCCGGCGGGCGCAATTTCGGGCACCTCGCCTACGCGGTCGACGATATATATACGACGTGCGAGCGACTGATGAAGGCTGGCGTCACAATCAGCCGCCCGCCACGTGACGGCCGCATGGCCTTCGTTCGCTCCCCCGACCAAATTTCGATCGAGTTCTTACAAAAAGGCAAAGCGCTCCCGCCGCAGGAGCCTTGGACGTCGATGCCGAACACGGGCGTTTGGTAAGCCAGTGTCACCGATCGCGTCGATGAATCCTCCACCGCGTCGCACAGGCGTTCTTGAGCGGCCCGATTGCCGCATTCACTACGAGGTCGCCGGCGAGGGCCCCGCCATCGTGTTTGCTCATGGGCTCGGCGGCAATCATCTGTCTTGGTTCCAGCAAGTGGCGCACTTCGCGCCGCGCTTCACGTGCGTGACCTTTGCGCATCGCGGGTTCTACCCGTCGTCGCCGCTTGCCGATGGACCGGACCCAAAGGACTACGCAGGCGATCTGGCCGCGCTGGTCGCGCATCTCAAGCTCGACGATGTGCGCATCGTGGCGCAATCGATGGGCGGTTGGACGGCGGTCGAGTACGCGCTGACGAAGCCCACCGGCTTGAAGGCTCTGGTCCTCGCCTGCACGACCGGCACGATCGACCCGCTGAAGATCGGTGAGCCTGAACGAACGCGGCTCAACACCTGGCTGCAGAATGAGGCCCCGAAAGCCCCTGCCCTATTCGGACGCGGAATCCACCCGGCGGCCGGCGAGCGCATGGCGCAAGAACAACCCGCAATGCACCTGCTTTATCGCCATATCGCCGAACAGAACGCAGCGCTCGATGTGATGAAGGTCGGCGCACGCCTGATGGCAGCCCGCACACGCGCGCCTGAAGAACTCAAGGGCATCGCATGCCCCATCCTCTTCGTGTCCGGCGACGAAGACGTCGTCATTCCACCCTTCGCCGCCGACGCCCTCGCGCGCGTCGTGCCGGGCGCGAAGGTCGCGCATATCCCGGACGCCGGTCACTCGACCTATTTCGAACGGCCGGCTCAGTTCAACGCAATCGTGGCGAAGTTCTTCGACGAACTCTAAGCCGCCGCGCGTTTTTTGACCGCCATGGACTCTTCCTCCGCGTCTTGGGCGGGTCCCAGCCATTCGACGACTGTCTTAGCGTCGGAGACGTGCCATCGCCTTGCCGCCTGTGACAGCGGTCGCCCGTGATGGGAAAGTCACATTGCCGCCGCAAACCTCTCTAAACCCATACAATTCAAGAAGTTAGGCGATCTAGCGTGCATTGCTAGGTGATACAACCAGGTGTTGAATACGCTTGGGGAAAGACCGGCGGAGAACGCCGGCTTTTTGGGGGACAGTATGAACGGCGTTTGGCGCCGGCCCGGCATCGTTTGGGCGGCCAGTATGTTTGTTGCCGCGCTGCTTGCCGCGACGGTGGCGCTCGCGCAAGCGAAACCAACCGAGGCCCCAGCCGCGGCGCCAACTACGGCTGCCATCGTGCAACCGGTGCTCGATCCCAAGGACATCGAAGCGTTTCTCGACGGGCTCGTCCCGTTGCAAATCGAACAGAACGACATTGCCGGTGTCACGATCTCGATCGTCAAGGACGGTCAGGTGATCTTCGCGAAAGGCTATGGCTTTGCCGACGTGGCGACAAAGAAGCCCGTATCGGCGGAGAAGACGCTGTTCCGCATCGGCTCGATCACGAAATTGTTCACCTGGACGTCCGTCATGCAACTCGTCGAGCAAGGCAAGCTCGACCTCGACGCGGACATCAACACCTACCTCGACTTCCAGATCCCCAAGACGTTCGGCAAGCCCGTGACGATGCGTAATCTGATGACGCATCGCGGCGGCTTTCAAGACGCCATCAAGAACCTCGGCGCGCAGAACTCCGGCACGGCAAATCTCGGCAAATATGTGCGCGAGAACGTGCCCACGCAAATTTTCGAACCCGGAACGACGCCCTCCTACTCGAACTACGGCACCGCGCTTGCGGGCTACATCGTCGAGCGGATTTCGGGCACACCGTTTGAGGCCTATGTCGAGGCCAACATCTACAAACCGCTAGGCATGACGCATTCGTCTCTGCGCCAGCCGCTGCCGAAGGAACTCGCGGCCGACATGTCGTCGGGCTACCGGCTGGGCTCCGGCCCGGTGGTTCCGTTCGAGATCGTGAACGGGCATCCGGCGGGCAGCCAGTCGAGCAGTGCGACCGACATGACGAAATTCATGATCGCATTCCTGAACGGCGGGGCGCTCGGCGAGGCGCGGATTCTCAAAGCCGAAACCGTGGCGCAAATGCACAATACGGTGACCACGCTCGACGAGCGGCAGAACGGCATCGGTCTCGGCTTCTACGAGGTCGCACGAGGCCCCTTGCGCACGATTGGGCACGGCGGCGACACCATCGGGTTCCACAGCGATTTGCACCTGATCCCGAGTCAGAACTTCGGGTTCTTCGTGTCCTATAACAGCACCGGACGCGGGGACACGCCGCCGCGCTCCGCGCTGTGGCGCATGTTCCGCGCGCGTTATTTCACCGACGAACCGGACAAGGCAGTCGCCACGAAGGACGACACCACGGGAATCTTGGGAAGCTACATCTCCACGCGGCGCGGCGACGCCTCGCTGTTCAAGATCTTAGGCGTCCTCGGCGAAGCAACCGTTAGCGCGAACGACGACGGTACGATCACGGTCGACGCCTTTCGCGGTCTGAACGGACAGCCGCGCCGGTGGGAGGCGCTCGGCAACGGCGAGTTTCGCGCCGTGGACGGACGCCCGCGCCTCATTTTCAAGGCTGATGCGAACGGCCGGATGATGATGCTGCCGACGTCGTCGAGCGTCGCCTATTTTCAAAAGGTCGACCTGCACGAGAGCTCGATGTTCGTCACGGCTCTGCTGCTCGGGTCGATGACCGTTCTCGCACTCAATCTCGTGCTCTGGCCCGCAGCCGCGGGCGTGCGGCGTCACTACGGCATCAATCTGCACTGGAACGCGATCGAACACATTTTGCGCCTGTTCGTGATGCTGACGTCCGCGGCGCTGCTGATGCTCTTCGTCGGGTTCGCCGTGGTTTTGGCGCCGGGCTTAAGCGATCCATGGCGCTTGGACGCAAGCCTCGATCCGAGTTTGCGGATCCTCCAACTAATTGGGTTCGGCGGGGTCTTGGGATCGTTCTTCGTTGTCGTGAACGCGATCCAGGCTTGGAACAATCCGATGCGCGGGTTCTGGGGTCGCGTGAAGGAAAGCGCCGTCGCGCTAGCTTGCCTGGCCCTCATCTGGATCGCCTGGACGATGAATCTCTTCGACCAAACGCTGCGCTTCTAGTCGTCCTGCATCGCGCGGGCCGCAGCTGCAATGTGCGACGCGTCCCAGAGCTCAAGGTTCTGCGCCTCGGCAATCTCGGCGCACTGTGCTTTGTCTTCGGTCGGGCCGCTCAACGTGACGAGCAACGCCCGGTCCGCACCGAAAAAAGCCTTGGCACCCGCGAGCGCGCGCACGTCCGTCGCGCCGATGTTCTGACCCTTCCACTGCTTGCACTGCGCCACGATGCGTTGCCGCCCCGCACAAAGCAGAACGTCCACGCCATAGTCGTCCTCGGCACGGGTGACCATGACCTGTCCGGTCTTGAAATGGCCCGCGAGGAGTTCGGCCACCTCGCGCTCAAACCCCGTCTCGTCGAGCTTGTTCGACCAAAACCCCGTTTCCGCCCGCGTGCGGCGCCAAACTTCGATCGCACCAAAGCGGCGCAGCGCCTCTTCGTAGGCGACACGCCGCGGGGCGGCGCGGCGGTACCGCGCCTCGGCGACGCTTGTCTGCGCAAACAGCGTGAAAGCGATCAGGCCAACCGAAGCTGCTGCCCAGAGTGCAATCATGCTCGATTGCGATTGATTGAGCAGGGCGAGCCGCTCCGCTCCATCTAAGGCCGGCACTACCAAGACGCCCAGCAAAAGAGCCAACACCATCCCAACCGATAGCGCGCGCATCCGAAGGTTTTGCCGCCGGGGCCGCCCCTCGACCTCATCAGGCTTCAAATCAAACTCATCCGGCATCGGTTTCGGCTTAAGCCAGTTAAGCGTGAGCGTGACGCTTTGGTCGGCAAGGCCGGTCGGCAGCCGCGCAAAGCAACTCCACGCTCCCCCCTCCATCGCCTCCCCCACGCCGTTGGCGAAACAAAATGATTAGACGACAGTTCCAGGCTTCCTAGAAGTTTCCATTTACCGTGATCCACACGGATTATTTTCCGGATGGCAAGAATCCCACAGCGAGCGCCGCAAAATCGAACGCAACCCGCAGGCGATTTTACTCCTCGTGTTTACGCCGATTGCGGGGCAACCTGAGGCGCGCGGCGCATGCCGATGAGCATGATCGCGATTAGGGACACGACATTCGCGCCGATCTGGTACCACGCAGGAACAAGCGGATCGTGCAGCCGTTCGATCAGCCAGGCGACGACGAGCTGCGTGGAGCCGCCGAACACCGTCACCGAGATGGCATAGGCGATCGAGAGTCCAGCGGAACGCACGGCCTTCGGGAAGGCCTCGGTGAGCAGCACATAGAGACCGCCGTAAGAGAGCGCGAGCAAGAAATTCAGGCCGATGTTGACGAGCAACAACGTCTCCACCGTCGATCCCTTCGCCGTTATCGCCACGTAGGCTTGCATCACGACGAGAAGGAAAATGATGCGCGGGATGATGACGGAGATGCGGAAGCCGATGCGATCGGCGAGCCAGGCGCCGATGGGCACCCCGGCGATGCCCGCAATGTAGCCCACCATCGTCAACA
>JBKJZU010000523.1:0-29472 GCA_046715015.1 Micropepsaceae bacterium | reverse complement strand
CCCCTAGGAACGGGAGCACCGCTTGGGCAATCTTCTCCGGTTGCTCGGGCAGCATCGCATGGCCCGCGCCGTCGATTTCGATGAGCGTGACGCGGTCGCCGAATTCGGCTTTCAGCGCGCGGCCATTTCCGGTAAGGGCGATCGCGTCTTGCAACGCTTGGACGACGAGCAACGGCGCCGTGCCTGCGCCCCACCAATCTCCAAGCGGCGTCACTTGCGTTGCGGTGCTTTGCAGGCGGGCGGTTGCGGCGTGCCAGCCGTCGCGCCAGACGGTGGCGTCGTTGCCCGGTGCGAAGAAGGCGTCACGCACGTTCTCCAGATGCTGTGCTGGCGTGAGCGTTTCGTCGAAGCAGCCGAATAGTGCTTGGCGCGCCTTCTCCGGGATCGGCACTTTGCCGCCGGCGGCGAGCAGCACCACACCGCGCACGAGGTCCGGGCGTGCGGTTGCGAGCGCGCGCGCTTCGCGTTGACCGAACGCGTGACCGATGACGATTGCCGGGGCGCCCATCGTTTCGATCACAAGTGCGGCGTCGGCGGCGAGGTCGAATAGCGTTTGATCCTGCATCGGGCCCGTGCTTCGTCCGATGGCGCGAGGCTGCACGCGGGCGGCCGTGAAGCCTGCAGCGACGACGTGGCGCGCGAGATCATCGAAGTCTTCCGCCGGGCGGCCGAGCGAGGGGATCATCACCACGAGCGGGCCCGCGCCGTCGACGAGCGTTTCGACGGAGATGCCGGGTTTCTCGAAGAGGCGGCGGTTGGGCATCAGGGCACCTCAATCACGATCAGGCCGCGCGTCTTGCCGCTGGTGCCGTCGGTCGTGTCCATTGCTTCGTAGAGCCGCGCGGATTTGACAAGCCACGCGCCGCCGAAGTCGCGGTTGACGTCGCCGACGAAGACCAGATCTTCCTCAGCCAGATAGCCCAAGATCGGCGAGTGGTGGCCGTGACCGCGGCCGAACAGCGGGCCGCGGTGGAAGTTGATCACGTAACGGCGCGCCGGATCATTCGCTTGGCGCATCTCGGCTCGAAACGCCTCGACGCCCATGCTCCGGCGGACGCGAACTGAGAGGCCCGTCTTTTCGCGCAAGAGGTTCGCTTGTTCGTCCAGCGTCAGGCCGAAATAGGTGTGGCCGAAGATCGTCGCGATGCCGGTGCCGTTCAACACATCGTCTTGCGTTTGTGCGCGGCCCAGGGAGCGCTGCACGTTGACGACGCTGGCCGGGCCGCAAAAGCTTTGGTTGCGCTGGTAGTCGAACGGTCCCGCGCGATAGGCGGCGGCGACGGGCAGAGCCCACGCGCCGGCGACAAGTGTCGCATCCCGGTATTCGCGCGAGCTTTCGATGCTGGCGACGCCGGCGTATTCGTTCGATCCGCAGCGCGAGGCTGCGAATGCGACAGCCAAGACCACCACAACGGCGATTGCGGCGCGCAGCATCGTTCTTTTGGTCAGCGTCGGCATCGGCCCCAGGGATTGCGTTCGAGGCTCAGTTTACACGAAGTTTCAGCGCTTGCAGCGCGAACGCGGCTTGGCGGCCCAGCGGGGCTTCGTTGCCGGCGAGGTTCAGGCAATTTTGCGCGGCGCGCATTGCGGCAATCATCTTGCCGCTCGTCTCGCTTGCCTTCGAAAGTTCGAGCCAGAGGTCGGCGCGGCGCGGAGCGATGAGCACCATGCGCTCTGCGATCGTGAGCGCGCGAAGCGCGTCCTTACCTGCGAGCGCGCGCGAGTGGATGTTGTTCAAGAGGCGAAGCAACACGTCCCTGCGTCCGACGGGGCCGTACTTGGTGGGGTCGTCGTCGGGAAGTTGGGGCCAGGGGTGCAGCTCTTCCATGTTCAAGATTACGCCGCCGTTGAACGGATCGATCACGCGCGTCTGTTCGGCATCGCCCAGCGTCATTAGGAAGTGGCCGGGCGTGTTCAAACCGTGCGCGGACACTTCCAGGCGGTGTGCGAGATCGATGTAGAGAATGCCGAGCGAGACCGGCAGGCCACGCTTGCGGTCGATGACGCGGATGAGGTCTGCGTTTTGCGGATCGTCGAACGTGGCGTTGTCGCCTTGATAGCCGTGACGCACGCCGATCGTCTCAGCCAGTGCGCGGGCGGCGGCCGGCACCTCCGCCATGCCGCGGCGTACGGCGGCGTAGCTTTCGCGTACGTCGTCCGCCAATTGGCGCAGGTGATCGCGGTAGGGCGCGAGGTCTAGCCCTAAGTGATCGAGGGCTGCGAGATTGAGTGCGGTTTCGGCGATCGGAACATCGGCGTCTTCGCGCTGCCCCACTTGCTGGAGCCAGGCTAAGATCTCCTGCGTCCTCTCGTCGGCCATTCCGTCAGTATTCCGGTTGCTCTTGCGGCGGCGCTTCCGCCAGCTCGGCGTTCAAACCGTCGCCAGGCCAGGCGTGGCGGCGCGGGTCGCCCTTCAGTAGCGCATAGTTCACCACACGGCGCGCCTCCGGGATAGAGCGCGCGTGATTTAGAACGCGGTCCAACTCGGTCTGATCCTGCGCGATCCCCAAGATGTAGATCGTGCGGTTTTGCGTGTTGATCGTGTAGTTGATGTCCTTGATCGCTCCGTCGCTCAAAATCCGGGCGCGGACTTGCGTGTTGATCCAGCGGTCGCGGACGGTGTCCAAGAGATCGCCTTCGTTCGTTACTTCGATGTCGTTGACGACCTCTTTCACGTTCGGCGTTTCCCACGCTATGCGGGTGGCGGTCAGCCGGTGTTCGTTCGTTGGCACCGTGCCCGAGAGATGTATGCGACCCTCGATCACCGACGTCGCGACACTGGTGTAGAGTTCAGGACCTTGAGCCAGCAGCCGCGCGTTCAGATCGGTGCGCGCGTTCAGGTCGCCGAGCGCATTCGAGAACGAGCGCTCTTCCGTGTTCAGCGAAACGCCGACGCAGCCGGTCAGGCTTGCGCACAGGGCGACAGCAAGCAGAATTCGTTTCATGGGTACACCTCACAGACTCAAACGCGCCAGGCGTCGATGATGTGGTGCGGCCAACGACCCGGCGCCAGCAACACCAGATCAAATCGATGCGGTAGTTTGTTTAATTTTGGCTTTCGAGCACGAAATTGGGCTGCGGCGGCTTCGACGCGCTGACGTTTGGTTGCACCCACGGAATCGATCGCGGCCTCAACCGTGCCGCGGGCGCGGACCTCAACGAAGACGAGCGTACGGTCCGTCCAGAAAGGGCTGAGCGCCACGACGTCGAGTTCGCCACCGCGAGCGAGGAACTGGCGGCTCAAAATTTTGTAACCCTTGGCGGCGAGGTAGGCGGTTGCGATCCGCTCGCCGGCCCTGCCACGGGCGCGGGCTTTTTCACGTTCGACGCTCACGCGTCCAGCTTCTTCAGTTCAAGCGCGCGGGCATAAACCTCGCGGCGCGGGAGGCCCAGCGCGGCTGCAACGATGGCGGCAGCGTCTTTCACCGGATGGCGTTTCAGCGCTTCGGCGAGTTGTGCGTCCAGCCTATCGACGGTGACGGCTTCCGCGGCGGCCGATGGTGGCGCGACAACGATCACGATTTCGCCTTTGACGTCCGGATGTTGTTCGTAGTGCGCCGCGAGGTCGGCGAGCGTGGCGCGGCGAACTTCCTCATGCATCTTGGTAAGTTCGCGCGCGACTGCCGCGGGCCTTGATCCAAGGAGCGCCGCGAGGTCGGTCAGGCTTTCGGCGAGGCGGCTCGGCGCTTCGAAGAAGATCAGCGTTGCGGGTACGGTCTCGACGTCGCGGATCGCGCGGCGACGTTCGGGGCCACGCGACGGCAAGAAGCCCGCAAACAGAAACTTGTCGCTGGCGAGGCCCGAGGCGGTGAGAGCTGCGAGTGCCGCAGAGGGGCCGGGGATCGGGATCACCGGATGGCCTTTGGCTGCGACCGATTCCACAAGGCGCTGACCGGGGTCGGAGACGAGCGGCGTTCCGGCGTCACTGACCAGAGCGACAGCGTGACCTTCTTCCAACTCACGAATGATTTCAGTTTCGGCACGATCGGCGTTGTGCTCGCGATAGGAGTGCATCGGCCGGGAAAGCCCGTGCAGCGCGAGCAACTTTGCCGTGACGCGCGTGTCTTCCGCGAAAATCGCGTCCGCGTGCTTCAGAACATAAAGCGCGCGTAATGTGATATCGCTTGCATGGCCGATGGGGGTCGCGACCAGATAGAGCCCTGGGGATAAGGCCTCGTCCGATTGCCTTCGCTTGCCTCCGCCGTTAGTCTTGCCGCCCATATTTTCCGCCGTTTTGAAGGATGCCCATCCCGTGACATCGCGTTTGTTCGAGTCCAGGCCAGCCCGTCGTCTCCGCGCATTGTGGACGATCGCCGTGCTGATGACGATGGGGGTGGCCCTCAGCGGCTGCGAAGGCAGCATGTTCGGGGACGACAAGCCGCGGACGGTGACCACGGACGTGCCGCGGCCGACCGCGGTTATGCCGCAGCCATCGGCGCCAACGCCGGTGCCGACCGACGGACAGGTTCGGATCGCCATTCTGCTGCCGCTGAAGCATTCCTCCAAAGAGACCCGGACGGTCGCGCAGTCGATGCTCGACGCGGCGCAGATGGCGATGTTCGACATGGGCGCGCGCTCGATGATGCTGATGCCGCGCGATACGGGACCGACGCCGGAAACCGCCGCCGCGGCGGCGAGCGACGCGATCGCGAAAGGGGCCGAAATCATCTTAGGCCCGCTGCTTGCGAACGACGTGCGCGCCGTCGCGCCGATCGCGCGGGCGAAGAACATTCCGGTCATCGCGTTTTCGACCGACCGCACGGTTGCTGGCGACGGCGTGTTCCTGCTCTCGTTCCTGCCGGAACAAGAGGTGAGCCGAGTGATTTCCTACGCCGTTTCGAAGGGCCGCGGAAAATTCGTCGCGCTGGTGCCGCAGACGCCGTACGGCCAACGTGTCGAAGAGGCTTTCCGCACATCGGTCACGCAGTCCGGGCGCGAGGTCGTCGCGGTCCAAACCTATCCGGCCAATCCGCAGTCGCTCGAGCCAGCGGTGAAAGCCGTTGCGAAGCTCGGCTTCGATACGATCTTTTTGCCGGAAGGCGGGACGATGCTTCGCAGCCTTGGCCCGATCTTAGCGGTCAACAAAGTCGAGTCGCGCAAAGTGAAGTTCATCGGAACTGGCTTGTGGGACGATCCGGCAGTCGCGAGCGAGCCGTCGCTGCACGGCGGATGGTACGCGGTGCCGCCGCAGGAACAGCGCTTGAACTTCATCACGCGCTATCAGCAGCTCTACGGGTCGAAGCCGCCACGGATTGCGTCGCTTGCCTATGACGCGATCGCATTGTCGGCCACGCTGGCACCCGGGTCGCCGGGGCGGCGCTACACGCGTGCGACGATCGGCGATCCGAACGGGTTCGCGGGTATCGACGGCATCTTCCGTTTCCGCAGCGACGGCATGACGGAGCGCGGACTTGCCGTGATGGAAGTGACGGCGGCCGGGCAAACGGTGATCAGCCCCGCGTCGAACACGTTCCAGAGCCAAGGCTTCTAGGCGACGAGTTCTTTCAGGATTGCGTTCAGCACCAGGCGCCCTTTCGGCGTGGTGCGTAGCCGATCGGGCGCGCGTTCGATCAGGCCTTGTGCGTTCAGCGCGGCGAGGCGCGCGTGCGGGATCGGGTGGGCGAGCAGACGCTCAATGCGTGCAAGGTCAACGCCCTCACTCAAGCGCAGGCCCATGAGCAGCGCTTCCGTGCCTTGCTCACGCGTCGCAACCGGTTCCCATCGTTCGAGGCCGTGCCCGTATTCCGTCACGCTTGCGAGCCAGGCTTCGGGTTGGCGTTCCATTGTCGTTGCGATTTTCGTGCTGCCGACAGTCAAACGACCATGCGCACCGGGGCCGACACCCAGATAGTCGCCGTACCGCCAATAGATCAGGTTGTGCCGCGATTCCTCGCCGGGCTTTGCGTGGTTCGAGATTTCGTAGGCGGGAAGGCCTGCGGCGTTCATCCGCGCTTGCGTCAATTCGTAGAGCGAGGCGGCGGTATCGGTGTCGAGTTCGCGCATCGTCCCGCGCACCAATGCGGCGTGGAACGGCGTGCCCTCTTCGAAGGTCAGTTGGTAGAGCGAATAATGCGTGCAGCCCTGCCCAAGCGCGCGGGCAAGTTCGGCGTCCCAAGCTTCGGCGGTTTGGCGCGGCCGCGCGTAGATGAGATCGAACGAGGCGCGGGGGAATGTCGCCTGCGCGAGTGCCACGGCGCGCAGCGCCTCGTCGACCGTGTGCAGGCGGCCGAGCGCGCGCAGGTCTTCGTCGTTCAACGCTTGCACGCCAAGCGACACGCGATTGACGCCGGCGGCGCGATAGTCGCGAAAGCGCGCGGCGTCGACGCTGGTCGGGTTCGCCTCCAACGTGATCTCGATGCCGGGGGTCAAGCCGAACAGCTGTTCCGCGGTAGCTAAGACTTTGGCGACGGTCGCACCAGGCATCAACGAGGGCGTGCCGCCGCAGAAAAAGATCGAGTCGAGCGGGCGGCGTGTGTCTAAGCGACCGGCGATCGTTTGCAGTTCGCGCGTGAGCGCATCAGCCCATGCGGTGTCGTCGATCTTGGCACGGACGTGGCTGTTGAAGTCGCAGTACGGGCATTTCGAGAGGCAGAACGGCCAATGGACGTAGAGGCCGAGCGGCGTACCACCGCCCCCCTGCACCCTCGCTTCCGCCTTCGCCAAGGCTACGGCGGACAAGGAATCGGGGGCGGAAAAGTTACTCAAGGCAGGCCTCCACGAACTTTGCGAAGGCGCGGGCGCGGTGGGACATCCCGTGTTTTTGCGCGGGCCGCATTTCGCCGAACGTGATGCTGTGGCCCTCAGGCACGAACATCGGGTCGTAACCGAAGCCGAGCGTGCCGCGCGGCGGCCAAACGAGTTGCCCCGTCACACGGCCTTCGAACGTCTCTGCGTGACCGTCGGGCCACGCGATCGCCAGCGCGCAGACGAAATGCGCAGTGCGGTCCTTCGCGCCCCCGTCGCGCAGACGCTCGTGCACCTTTTGCATCGCATCGCGGAAATCTTTGCGGGGGCCTGCCCAGCGTGCCGAAAGAACGCCGGGCTCACCGTCAAGCGCATCGACGCAAAGCCCGCTGTCGTCGGACAAGGCTGCCATGCCTGAGGCGCTTGCCGCGGCGTGCGCCTTGATGAGTGCGTTGCCAACGAACGTCGGTTCGGTTTCTTCCGGTTCGGCGAGTGCCAGTGCCGACGCCGGTATCGCTTCGATCGCGAAGGGCGCGATGAGGTCCGCTATCTCGCGCACCTTACCCTGATTGTGGCTTGCGACGACGAGGCGCTTTTCGGTGAGACGGCGCGGCATAGTCAGCGATCGATCGCGGCGCGCTGTAGATCGACGAGCTCGCCGATGCCTTTGCGGGCGAGCGCCATCAGTTCCAGGAAGGCGGCTTCGGTGAACGGTTCACCTTCGGCGGTGCCTTGGATTTCGACCAGCGCGCCGCCACCCGTCATCACAAAATTCGCGTCGGTGCCGGCGCTGGAGTCTTCGTCGTAATCGAGATCGAGCACGCAGGCGGCACCATGGATTCCGCACGAGATGGCCGCGACATGGTCCTTAAGCGGAATCGCTTTGATCAGACCGTCGCGCTTCATCATCTGGAAGCATTTGTGAAGCGCCACGAACGCGCCGGTGATGGCTGCGGTGCGCGTGCCGCCGTCGGCTTGAATCACGTCGCAGTCGATGACGATCTGGCGTTCACCGAAACCCTTTTGGTCGGTGACGGCACGCAGCGCGCGCCCGATCAAGCGTTGGATCTCGAGCGTGCGTCCGGATTGCTTGCCTTGAGCGGCCTCGCGGCGCATGCGTTCGCCCGTCGCGCGGGGCAACATGCCGTACTCTGCGGTGACCCAACCTTTGCCTGAGCCCTTGAGGAACGGGGGGACGGTGTTTTCCAGTGACGCGGTGCACAGCACGTGCGTGCGGCCGAACTTTACCATGCACGAGCCTTCCGCGTGGGCAGAAACGTCAGGTTCCAGGGTGACTTCGCGCAACTGGTCCGCGCGGCGGCCGGAGGGTCGCATGGTAAGTTCCTTGCCTTGAAGTTTGGGGGCTTAGCCTTTACGTAGCCTGGCGCTTGCGGCCCTGCAACGGCCGCAGAATTCCTGGCTGAAACGAGCGGTATGAACGAACGGCCTATCTCCAAAATACCATCGCTTTCGCAAGTGGGCGAACTGTCAGAGCGCTCGCGCGACATCTTTCGGACGATCGTCGAATCGTATCTGGAGACGGGCGAGCCGATCGGCTCGCGCACGCTTGCGCAGCGGGGCAGCTTGACCCTGTCGCCGGCGTCGATCCGCAACGTGATGTCGGACTTGGAGCATGCGGGCCTGCTTGCGGCGCCGCATACCAGTGCCGGGCGCGTGCCGACGCAGCTTGGGCTTCGCATGTTCGTCGACGGATTGCTGGAAGTCGGCAATCTGGCGCCGGAGGAGCGCAAAGGAATTGAAGGCCAACTTGCGGCGAGCGGGCGCAAGCTCGACGACGTATTGATGCAAGCGTCAGCGATGCTTTCGGGTTTGAGCCAGTGTGCGGGATTGGTCGTCACGCCGAAGCGCGATCCCACGCTGAAGCATGTCGAGTTCGTGCCGCTCGCGCCGCAGCGGACACTCGTCATCATGGTCGGCGAAGACGGGTCGGTCGAGAACAGGATCGTCGAGACGCCCTTGGGTCTGACACCATCGACGTTCATCGAGGCCGGAAACTATTTGAGCGCGCGGATGCGCGGGCGAACGCTGGAAGAAGCGCGCAGCGAAATCTTGGGTGAACTCACAACGCAGAAAGCCGAGCTGGACGGGCTGGCGGCGAAACTGGTCGAGGCCGGACTTGCCGAATGGGGCGGGTTGCAGAGTACGACGCCCTCGCTCATCGTGCGCGGCCAGGCGCGGTTGCTGGAAGATGTCGGTGCAACCGGCGAACTTGAGCGTATCCGACAGCTGTTCGATGACATCGACCGCAAGAACGACTTGATCCAATTGCTCGAGCTTGCGAAACAAGGCGACGGCGTGCGGATCTTTATCGGTGCCGAAAACAATCTTTACTCGTTGTCGGGGTCGTCGGTGATCGCAGCGCCCTATTCGGATGAATCGCATCGGGTCGTCGGCGTGATCGGCGTGATCGGTCCGACCCGCGTCAACTATGCGCGAATCGTGCCGATGGTCGACTACACCGCTCGCGTGATCAGCCGGTTGATCAGTCAGCAGAAATGAACGGAAGTCTTTGAGACGATGAACAAGCCGCGAAACGGAAACGACCCTGCACAGCCCAATCCGGGCCCCACCGTCGATCCGGCCAACGACGAGACGCTGGACCTGACGAGCGCCGATATCGCGCGCGAGGCCGCGCAGATCGCGGGACTGCAGCAAGAGGTCGCGGAGCTTAAAGACCGCTACCTACGCGCCGTGGCGGAAGTGGAGAACGTGCGCAAGCGGGCAGAACGCGAGAAGGCGGACGCAGCGCAGTTTGCGTTCGGTAAGTTCGCGCGCGATCTCTTAAGCGTCGTCGACAATTTTTCACGCGCGTTCGACGCACTGAAACCCGATGTGCGCGCGGCTATGCCCAAAGAAGTTACATCCGTCGTGACAGGGATCGAGGCGACGCAACGCGAGTTGTTTACGATTCTGGAACGGCACGGCATCAAGCGCATCGACGCTCAAGGCCGGCGGTTCGACCCCAACCTGCACCAGGCGGTCGCCGAGGTGCCGAGCCGCGAGCATCCGCCGGGTACCGTACTTGCGGTCGCTCAAGAGGGCTACATGATCGGCGGGCGCTTGCTGCGCGAGGCCATCGTCGCCGTTTCGACGGCACCCACTGCGCAAACCGACGCGGCGAACGGCGACGGCGATCACGCACCGAAATAACCGATACCTCTAATCAGTTGCCGTTCCCGTGGTGGTCGGACGAATCATCATCGTCTTGCGCAAACCCGAACCAACCATGCTCGCTAGTGCCCGGGCGGCGTCCAAGCCGTGCGTCCCTGCGTTCGACATGCAACGCGCCGGCGATCATCAGATAAATCGCGCCGATGAAGACGCCGAGAATTCCCATCGCGACCCAACCGTTTCCGGAGATCGAGGGCGTGCGCGCGATAACGCTGGCGGCGCTCGGTCCGGCCGACGCGGCAACCGAAGCGACCGTAAGGCTCAACATTCTCACCAAAGAATTTCGTGTCATCGCCTAAAGCCCATCCCAGCCCTTGCCATAGCGAATATGTGGGGTGGCTCAATGGCGAATGTGTGGCCAGCCGGAAGATTTGATCCGGCTGAAATATTCGGCGCCGGCCTCAAGACCGGCGCCAAACCTGGTTTTGAACCGATCAGCCGAATTGTGCCGAACGGGTGAAGGCGACGAAGTCTTGGTCCGCTTCGAACGAGACGACGGCGCTGCACCGATTGCGAAGCATCCCTTCCTCGCGCTTGTAGGTGTCCATTTCCGCGAATAGGCGGGGGCCTTCGCTGGAGACATAGATCAAGACGACGGGGCTCGGCCCGTCGACGTCGGTGCGGCTTCTGGCCCAATACGCGTTCCACCGACGGTTCAGGTCGTCACCCCATTTGTCGAGCCGGTCGTTCGCGGCGTAACAATCAGCAAATGTCCGTCCCATCGCCAACAGGCGCGCGGTCACCGGCAGATACCTGTCGAAGCCAGGGGGACCGCTAGCCGCGGCAGGCGCGAACCCCGCGCCCCAGTCGGCCGCAAAGAGATAGGGCTGAGCGCCCAGCGCACGAAAGCGCCAGAGGGTCCCGACGCGCTCAACGTCGGTCACGCGCGTGCCAGGGCCAAGCGCCAAGCATTCGCCAGTTTCAAAGCCGTATCGGACGCTTGCGTCGTTCGCACCTAAGCGGCCGATGACCGCCGCATTCTGGGGTGAGAAGCACGCATAGGTGGGACGCGCCGAGTCTGCATGCGCGCCTGTCAAGGCAAGTACCGATGCTACTGAGGCCAAAAACGCAGCCCAACCGAATGTACGAAACATGGTCGGCCTCCTCGTCATTTTGACGCGTGGAGCATACGCCTGTCGCAAAGGGCTAGAAAATCACGAATTTTGGCGCTGGCAGGCAGTTGCGGCCTGGAGGGGCGGCCCCTATATCTGCCCTCGAACCCGCAGAAAATTGCGGGATAATCGACAAGCGTTCCAACTGATTTGGGCGGGGATGGCGGCGGGCGCCTCAAGTTAGAGGGCCCCAGATCATCCGCCGAAGAAGAGAGGTTTTGACAGCATGGGTAAAGTAATCGGGATCGACCTTGGCACGACCAATTCGTGCGTGGCCATTATGGAAGGCTCGCAGCCAAAAGTGATCGAGAATGCCGAGGGCGCGCGGACGACCCCCTCGATCGTCGCCTTCACGAAGGACGGCGAGCGACTGGTCGGACAGGCCGCCAAGCGCCAGGCCGTCACCAACCCCGAATTCACCTACTTCGCGATCAAGCGCCTGATCGGGCGCAAGTTCGAAGATCCGATGACCCAAAAGGACATCGGCATGGTTCCCTACAAGATCATCAAAGCCGACAACGCCGACGCGTGGGTGTTGGGCCGCGACAACGAGAAGCTCTCGCCGTCGCAAGTCTCCGCCTACACGCTGCAGAAGATGAAAGAGACAGCGGAAGCCTATCTCGGCGAGAAGGTCACGCAGGCCGTCATCACGGTTCCCGCGTACTTCAACGACGCGCAACGCCAAGCGACCAAGGACTCGGGCCGGATCGCCGGTCTTGAGGTTCTTCGCATCATCAACGAACCGACGGCGGCGGCGCTCGCCTACGGTCTCGACAAGAAGCAAGCGGGCACCATCGCGGTCTACGACCGTGGCGGCGGCACGTTCGACATTTCGATCATGGAAATCGGCGACGGCTTGTTCGAGGTGAAGGCCACGAACGGCGACACGTTCTTGGGCGGCGAAGACTTCGACATGCGGCTCGTCGATTTCTTGGCGGACGAGTTCAAGAAGGATCAGGGCATCGACCTGCGCAAGGATCGGCTGGCCCTGCAGCGTCTGAAGGAAGCGGCGGAGAAAGCGAAGATCGAACTCTCGTCGCAGCTGCAGACCGAAGTGAACCTGCCGTTCATCACGGCGGACGCATCCGGTCCGAAGCATCTGACCACGAAGCTGACGCGCGCGAAGCTTGAGTCGCTCGTCGACGATTTGGTGCAGCGGACGCTCGCGCCGTTGAAGGCGTGCATGAAGGACGCGGGCGTGACGCCCGCCGACATCGACGAAGTCGTACTCGTCGGCGGCATGACGCGCATGCCGAAGGTGCAGCAGATCGTCAAAGAGTTCTTCGGCAAAGAGCCGCACAAAGGTGTGAACCCGGACGAAGTCGTGGCGATCGGCGCCGCGATTCAGGCGGGCGTGTTGAAGGGCGAAGTCAAAGACGTTCTGTTGCTCGACGTGACGCCGCTGTCGCTCGGCATCGAAACGTTGGGCGGCGTGTTCACGCGCCTGATCGATCGCAACACGACGATCCCGACGAAGAAGTCTCAAGTGTTCTCGACGGCGGAGGATGGACAGACGGCGGTGACGATCCGCGTCTTCCAGGGCGAGCGCGAGATGGCCGCGGACAACAAGTTCCTGGGCCAGTTCGATCTCGTCGGTATTCCCCCTGCTCCGCGCGGCATGCCGCAGGTCGAGGTCACGTTCGACATCGACGCGAACGGCATCGTGAACGTGGCGGCGAAGGACAAAGCCACGAACAAGGAGCAGGCGATCCGCATTCAGGCCTCCGGTGGCCTCAGCGAAGCCGACATCCAGAAGATGATGAGCGAGGCGCAGGAGCACGCCGGCGAAGACAAGAAGCGCCGCGAGCTCGTGGAGGCGCGCAATCACGCGGATGCGGCCGTGCACCAGATCGAGAAAGCTCTGAAGGAGCACGGCGATAAGGTCGGTCAGACCGAACGCTCGGCCATCGAAGACGCGGCGACTGCGGTCAAAGACGCCGTCAAAGGCGAAGACGCCGAGTTGATCCGCTCCAAGACCGACGCGCTGCATCAAGCGTCGCTGAAGCTCGGCGAGGCTATGTACAAGGGCATGAACCCCGAAGGCGGTGCTCCTGGCGGGGCCACGGGTGATGCGGGCGGCGACGCTTCGACGGGCGGCGACGGCAACGTGGTCGATGCCGACTACGAGGAAGTCGACGAAGAGAAGAAAAAGAAGGGCGGCGCGCGCTAATCGCGCGCGCTCCTTTGCCGATCGAGCAGCCTTCTTTGAGAGTGCCGGGCAGGACGAATGTCCAAGCGTGACTTCTATGAGATTCTGGGCGTTCAGCGGCGGGCAACCGCCGACGAAATGAAGGCTGCCTATCGCAAGAAGGCGAAGGAACTCCATCCCGACCGGAACCCCGACGACAAGGCTTCGGAGCAGAAGTTCAAGGAGCTGAACGAAGCCTACGACATCCTGAAGGACGATCAGAAGCGCGCGGCTTACGATCAATACGGCCATCAGGCCTTCGAAGGTGCCGGCGGCGCACGCGGCGGACCGCAAGGGTTCGACTTCTCGACGTCGTTCACGGACGTGTTCGACGATCTGTTCGGCGAGTTCATGGGCACGCGCCGGGGCGGCGGTGGCGCGAACCGCGCGTCGCGCGGGTCGGACCTGCGCTACAACATGGAGATATCGCTCGACGATGCGTATGCGGGCAAGACCGCGACGATCCGCATCCCGGGCTCAGTCGCCTGCGAAGCGTGCAGCGGCTCTGGCGCGGAAGCGGGGTCCAAGCCGCAGGCATGCCCGACCTGCTCCGGCGTCGGCAAAGTTCGCGCGCAGCAGGGCTTCTTCACGATCGAGCGGACGTGCCCGACCTGTCAGGGGCTTGGCCGCGTGGTCAAGAACCCGTGCCGTTCGTGTTCCGGCAGCGGGCGCGTGCAGCGCGAGCGCACGCTCAACGTCAACATTCCGCAGGGCGTCGAAGACGGCACGCGCATACGGCTTGCCGGCGAGGGCGAAGCAGGCCTGCGCGGCGGGCCGAAGGGCGACCTCTACATTTTCCTTTCGATTTCGACGCATCCGCTCTTCAAGCGCGACAACGCCGATCTGCATTGCAGCGTGCCGGTGAGCTTTTCGACGGTGGCGCTCGGCGGCAACGTCGAGGTGCCGACGTTGGGCGGCGGGCGCGTGCGCGTCGCTATCCCTGAGGGCACGCAATCAGGCAAGGAGTTCCGCGTGCGCGGCAAGGGTATGCCAGGCTTGCGCGGCCAAGGCCCACACGGCGACCTGATCGTCGAGGTCCTGGTCGAGACGCCGGTGAACCTCACGAAGAAGCAGCAGGAGTTGCTGCGCGACTTCGAGAAGGCCGGCAGCGCGCAAAACTCGCCGAAGACGACGAGCTTCTTTGCGAAGGTCAAAGAGTTCTTCGGCGAGCAGAAGGACTAAGCGACCGGCACGACGGCTGCGTTGCCTTCTTCGTCGCCGATCGCGAGATGCTTGCCATCGGGCGAGAACGCTAGGGACGTGATCTTCGCCGCGTTCAGCATCACGAAGTTCGTTCCGGGATCGCCGATTTCTTCGAACCACACGGCGCCGTCGCTGGTGCCGGCGGCAACAATGTCGGCTTCCGGATGCGCGGCGACGGCTTGAATCATGGCGTCGCGTGCCGGGCCGATCTGGATCGGGTCGCGGCCCATCGGACCGCCCCGTCCGGTGAACGGCCAGCCGACGATGCGATCGGCGCCAGCGGTGAACAGCGTGCGGCCTCTACGGTCCCAGGCCATCGATTTGATCTTCGACGGATAACCGGACATGCGCATGTCCGCCGCGTCTTCTATGCGCCAGCCGTGCAGCGCGCTTTCCTGCATCGATGTCAGGAGAAAGCGTCCGTCGGGGCTCCACGTGACCGCGATGTGGGAGCCTTTCCATTCGAGCAGCTTCGGCTGTTGATCCGCCGACTTCGTCCACCAGAGCGAGGCGCCGTTGTAATGCGCGACAGCAAGGCGGCGGCCCTTCGGATCGAACGCGACGCCGGCCGCGGTCGTGGCGTGCGTGAAGACCGAGACCTGGTTGTCGTGCAGCAAGTGCACGTCCTTGCCGGCCGTGCAGGCGACGAGCCCCGTTTCTGACGCTGCAGCAACGTTTTCGATCCAGCGGCTTTTGATTTTGAGAAGCTCGCGCGGCGTTTCGCCCGGAACACTGTGGACCAAGCGGCCGTCGTCGCCACCGGAGAGAAAGCCGCCTTCGGGGTGAGCCGTCAGCGCCAGCGTTGCGCCTTGATGCGCTTCGATCGTTTGTGGGTCAGCTGCGTCGGCCGTGAACGTGCGCAGCGTGCCGTCGCCGAGCGCGAACGCACCCTGCCCTGCCGCGTCGAAGACACATGCAATAATCGGCGCGTCGAAGCGCCATTGCTTTCCGCCGGTAATCTTGGGTGTCGGCATTAGGCGACGCAGGCCTTGAAGCCGCGTTCGAGTTCGGCCTCATCGAGCTTGCGGCCGATGAAGACGATGCGGCTGAAGCGCTTCTCGCCCTCTTTCCATTGCTTCCCGAAATCGCCGTCCATCACCATGTGAACGGCTTGGAAGACCAGACGCTCTTCCTTGCCTTTGATGTCGAGGATACCCTTTGCGCGCAGGATGTCTTGGCCACGTTCGGCCAGAAGCGTGCGCAGCCAGTTCGTGACCTTGTCGCCGTCGAGCGGCGTTTTCGCGGTGAGCGAGACGCTGGCGATGTCGCTCGAGTGTTCGTGATCGTCGTGCTCGGGGTTCAGGAGTTCCGGTTCGAGGTCGAGCAGGCGTTGCAGGTCGAACGCGCCCTGCCCCATGACTTTGTCGAGCGCGATGTCGCAGCGCTCCGTGCGGTGGATGGGCGCGAGCGGGTTCAATTCGCGGATGCGGCGTTCCACACGCTTCAGATCTTCTTCCGAAACGAGGTCGGTCTTGTTCAAGATGATCTGATCGGCGAAGGCGATTTGTTCGGCGGCTTCGTGCGTGTCTTTCAAACGGTCGAGAACGTGTTTGGCGTCGACCACAGTCGTGATGGAATCAAGCTTGGTGCGTTCCTTCACGTCGTCATCGACGAAGAACGTCTGCACGACCGGCGACGGATCGGCGAGGCCGGTGGTTTCGACCAGGATCGCATCGAACTTGTCTTTGCGCTTCATCAGGCCGCCCAGGATGCGGATCAAGTCGCCGCGCACGGTGCAGCAGATGCAGCCGTTGTTCATCTCGAACACTTCTTCGTCCGTGTCGACAACCAGGTCGTTGTCGATGCCGATTTCGCCGAATTCGTTGACGATGACTGCGTATTTCTTGCCGTGCTTTTCGGTGAGGATGCGGTTCAACAGCGTGGTCTTGCCCGCGCCGAGATAGCCGGTGAGCACGGTGACGGGAACTTGGGACATGAAAGGCTCCAAACGAAGGCGCTCAAGAACCGTGCGCCATCGCCCCAGTCAAGAGCCTTAGGTTGTGACGCATCAGGCCGACGTAAGTTGGGGCGGGGCCGTCTTTTGTCGAGAGGGCGTCGGCGTAGAGCGTGCCGCCGAGTTCCACGCCGGTTTCGCGGGCGACTTGGCGCATCAGACGCGGGTCGGCGGCGTTTTCCAGGAACAGCGCCTTGATGCCGTTACGGCGGACACTCGTGATGAGCGCTGCCAACGATTTGGCAGAGGCTTGCTCTTCCGTCGACGTGCCAAGCGGCGACGTGAACGTGACGCCATAGGCGGCGGCGAAATAGGCGAAGGAGCCGTGTGTGGTGACGGCGCTGCGCCGAGCGGGCGGGATGGTGGCGAGCGACGTGCGAATCTCGGCGTCGAGTTTCTGCAACTCGGCGCGGTATCCATCGGCGTTCGCGCGGTAGAGCGCCGCGTGAGCTGAATCGGCGGCAGCGAGTGCACGCTCAATTACACCGACGTATGCGACAACGTTGCGAACATCCTGCCAAGCGTGCGGGTCTGCGTGCTCATGCCCGCCGGCGATGGGCGTGACGCCGGTCGAGGCGACGGCAACCGCCGCTTTCGATCCGGACGCCGTTAAGAGGCTATGCGCCCAGTCGTCGTAGGCGAGGCCGTTCACGATCACGATGCGGGCCTGAGCGACGGCCCGCGCATCGGCAGCCGTCGCTTGATAGACGTGTGCGTCACCGTCGGGGCCGACGAGCGTTTTCACGTCGACAGCGTCACCGCCGATGCGCGCTGCGATATCGCCGAGGATCGAAAATGTGGCGACGACGTTGAGCTTCTCGGCGGCGGGCGCTGGAAACGTCGCTATGAGGAGCGCGACGGCGGACGCGAGAGCGCGCAGCGTCATCGCTTGGCCTCATGCGGTTCGTGGAAGTGCGGGCGGCGCAGCCAGCGCGCGAGGAGACCCGAACGAGAACCTGCAACGATCGAGAAGAGATAGAGCGCGGCCGCGGTCAGTACGATCGCTGGGCCAGAAGCGATTTCGAAGTGGTACGAGATCAAAAGGCCCACGAAACTTGAGGCCACGGCCAAGCCGGTCGCGACGATGGCGATGTGCGAGACGTCCTCCGACCAGAACCTTGCGGCGAGGGCGGGGAGCATCATGAGGCCGACCGCCATCAGGGTGCCGAGCGCTTGGAACGCGGCGACGAGGTTCAAGACCACGAGGCCTAAGAAGATCGCGTGCGCCCAGCCGCCGTGTGCGCCGACCGTGCGCGCGAAGACGGGGTCGAAGCATTCGACGACGAGGGGCCGGTAGATCAGGCTGATGATCAACGTGCTTGCGCTTGCGACACCCACGACAAACAGCAACCCTTGATCGTCGACGGCGAGGATCGAGCCGAACAGGATGTGCAGCAGATCGATCGGCGAACCGCGCAATGAGACCAGCATCACGCCGAGCGCGAGGCTGGTCAGGTAAAAACCGGCGAGGCTTGCGTCTTCTTTCATGCCGGTCGCGCGGGCAGTGAGGCCGGCGAGAAGTGCGACCACCAAGCCTGCGACGACACCGCCAATCGTCATTGCGCCGAGCGAGAGGCCTGAGACCATGAAACCGACTGCGACGCCGGGCAGCACCGCATGGCCGATTGCGTCGCCCATCAGGCTCATGCGGCGAAGAACCAGGAACACACCAAGGGGACCTGCGCCGACGGCCAGTGCCAGGCAGGCCACAAGGGCGCGGCGCATAAACTCGAAATCGACGAACGGCGCGGCGATGAGGTCGTACATCTCAAGCGCCCGCGTGGTTGTGGGGGTGCGAGCACGGGTCGCTGGCCCAGCGGTCCGTCATGGCGCGCGCGCGTTCGGCGGTTTCGGGCGTAAGAACCTCTTCCGTCGGCCCCCACGCGACCACTTCGCGGGCGAGCAACAGCAGGCGCGGGAAGTGGCGGCGGACGAAACTCATGTCGTGAAGAACCGCGATCACGGTTCGGCCTTCGTCGCGCCAGTTGCGCACGAGAGCCATCAGGTCTTCCGTCGTGCGCTCATCGACCGCAGCGAACGGTTCGTCGAGGAGGATAACGGGCGCGTCCTGCATGATCAGGCGCGCGAACAATGCGCGGTGCCATTGGCCGACCGATAGGTCCGCGATGGGGGCGTGCGCATAGCCGGAGAGACCGACCTTCGCGATCGCTCCGGCGGCCCGGGTTCGCTCCACGCGGTCGAGCGCGCCGAAGGCGCCGGCACGGGGCCAGGCGCCGAGCAGCACGGTTTGCTCGACCGAGATCGGGAAGCTGCGGTCGATCTCCGGCATTTGCGGCAGGTAGGCGATCTGGCGCGCTGTGAGGCCGGCGAGGTCGATGCGGCCGTCGCTGACCGGCAGCAAGCCCATGATCGCCTTCAACAGCGTGCTCTTGCCGGCGCCGTTCGGGCCGGCGACCGCAGTGAGCGATCCGGCCTCGAACGTACCGCTGACGTGGTGGACGGCCGGCACACGCCGGTAGGTCACGATCACGTCGGTCAACGAGATGGAACGTCCGCGCATCATGCGATGGCCCACAACACGCCAAGCCACAGGAGCGCGATCACGCAGGCTGCGAGCGCGAAACGGGCGAGGACGCCTTGTGCCAAGAGGTCGTTCATGTGGTGCGATGTTGATCGGGAATGGCGCGCAAGTGTCAATGTAGGGCGGGCCCTTTGCCACAGGCGGCATTCGGCTGATAACTTTGTTGGCGGCTGATTCCAGCCCAAGTGAGTGACGATGAGTGAGCATCCCGTGGACCGGCTTTATTCGCAGGTCCTGGCGCGCAAAGGCGCCGACCCTTCGCTTTCCTACACCGCCAAGCTTTTGAAGGAAGGCGTGGCCAAGTGCGCCAAGAAGGTCGGCGAAGAGGGCGTTGAGGTGGGGATCGCGGCACTCGCCGGCACGACGCAAGAGCGCGTCGCGGAGTCCGCGGACCTGCTCTATCACCTGTGTGTGCTTTGGGTCGCGGCAGGCGTCGATCCGAAAGACGTCTTCGCGGAGCTAACCGCGCGCGAAGGACGTTCCGGCCTCGACGACAAAGCGGCCCGCAAAGGGATCGTGCGCTAGACCAACCCCGCTGCTGCGGCGAGCGACTTCAGCGAAGCTTGCGGGCGCGGGCCGACGTGCGAGATCACCTCAGCTGCGGCGATGCCGCCCAATCTTCCACAAACGCCGAGCGCTAAGGCGCGCGCGTGGCCGTACAAAAACCCTGCCGCGTATTGGTCGCCGGCGCCGGTCGTGTCGGCGACGTGGGAGACGGGCTCGGCTTCCAGGATGTGGACGCGCCCGTCGTGCAGAACCACGGAGCCGTGAGCGGAACGCGTGATTGCGGCGGTCTTGCCCCATTTGCGGATCGCCTGAAACGCTTCGTCGAAGTGTTCGGTTTCGTAGAGCGCCTTTGCTTCGGCTTCGTTCGCGAAAAGGATGTCGATGTCGTGCGCGAGCAGCGCTTTGAATTCGTCGCGCCACCGGCCTACGCAGAACGGATCTGAGAGCGTGAACGCGACCTTGCGCTTCGCCGCTTTCGCGTGCGCGATTGCGGTGCGGATCGCCGCCTTAGCGCCGGGCGTGTCCCAGAGGTAGCCTTCGACGTAGAGCACGCTCGCGGCTGCGATCTTGTCGGCGGCCATGTCGGCGTCGGTCAGCGCGGGCGCGCAGCCCAAATACGTGTTCATGCTGCGCTGGCCGTCGGGCGTGATCAGGATGTGGCACGACGCAGTTGCAACCTTGCCTTTTGCAGGAACGCTGTCGAAGGCGACGCCTGACCTGTGGATAGCTTCACTGAACGCTTGGCCGAGCCGGTCGTCGTTGACCTTGCCGATGAAGGCGGCCTTACCGCCGAACGAGGCGACACCCACCATCGTGTTCGCAGCCGAACCGCCGGACGCCTCGACCGGGTTTTTCATGGCTTGACCCAGCGTTTCGGCGCGAAAGCCGTCCACCAGCGTCATCGTGCCCTTGGCAATGCCATGCTCAGTCAGGAACGCGTCGGTGGTTTGCGCCAATATGTCGACAATGGCGTGGCCGATGGCCAATACGTCGTACTTCGCGTCCTGCATCCAACTTGTCCTTTACCCTGAACGGCGGGGCAGTATAGGCAGTGGCGCAACTTCGACAATCGCGGGATTCGCTGGACGCATGCTTTCAAGTGCCGCATCCGCATTGGCCCAAATGTTCGACCGCAAGTTCCAGGGTGTGGTCTGGCTCAGCGTCGGCTGCACCATCCTGTTGTTCGTGCTTTTGATGCTGGCGTTGCAGTGGTCCGTGCGTTTCGTGCCCGATTTCGGTTTCAGCTGGATGCAAGATGCCGTCGCGATCGTTTCGGGCGCCGTGCTCACGATCTCATTCGTGTTCTTGGGCGCACCCGTCGCGCAGGCGTTTGCCAGCATCTTCATCGATCGGGTAGCCGATGCGGTGGAGACCAAATACTATCCGGATTCAAAAGTGCGGGGCGGCGCTTCCACGGGCGAGCTTTTGTTTGCTGGGCTGACTTTCGCCGCGGTTAGCCTTGTGCTCAATCTGCTTGCCATTCCGTTGCAGTTCGTTGCGATCGGGATCGGGACTCTGGTCGTGTTGTTCGTGAACGGGTACCTGACGGGGCGGACATTCTTCGAGCTCGCCGCTCTTCGCCATATGGCGCCGCGGGACGCGCGGGCGCTTCGGCGGCAACATCGCGTCAGGTTGTTTTTGGGTGGGGCGCTGATATCGTTCTTGGCGATGATCCCGATCCTGAACTTCTTCGTGCCGCTGTTCGGGGCCGCGATGATGACGCACGAGTTCAACAAGTTGGTCCGGAGTTCGTGATGCGTAGGCTTGCGTTCGTTTTGCCGTTGCTTGCGATTGCAGGCTGCCAAACCGTCGGGCTTGGCGGCGGCGAGCCCAGCGAACCCGCCACCCTTTCGGCCCCGCCCGCCGTTGCGCCGTCTGCTGCCACGAACGCACCGGCAGCGAGTAACGGACTTGTGGGGATGACGGGCGACGCGTTGCGTTCGGCGTGGGGCGAGCCTTCGCTGAAGCGCGCCGAAACCGGCGCCGAGATGTGGCAGTATGGCGGGCAAGGGAACTGCACGCTTCTCGTCTATCTGTATTCGAATGCGCCCGGCGTGATGACCGTCACGCACGCGGAAGCCGTGCCCGGCGGCAGCAGTGAGAGTGTGGTCGCGGACTGCGCCAAGGCCGCGGGCAAGCCGCCTCTGAAACCGATCAGCTAGCCGGGTTCCCGAACGGCGCGAACTCGTGCCGGCCTTCGGTCTCGCGGTGATGTTTCAGCGCCCAGTGCACACTCGGAAAGGCGAGCTCGCTCCACGGAATCTCCTCCCAAGCGAATAACCGCGTCTCCAGACTCTCCGTACCCGGAGCAAACTCGCCGGTTGCAAGGCGCGCCCGGAAGATCAACTGAACTTGCGATATGCGCGCGACAGAGTAGACGGCGAGCAGGCGGTCGATCTCGATCTTCGTCGTTGCTTCTTCCCAAGCCTCGCGCACGGCGCCCGCGACCGGCGTTTCCTGCTCTTCCATGTAACCAGCCGGAATCGTCCAGAATCCGCTACGCGGCTCGATTGCGCGGCGGCAGAGTAGAATTCGTCCGTGCCAGGAGCAAACGGCGCCGACGACGATCTTCGGGTTGACGTAATGCACGTGCCCGCATTTCGCGCACACGTCGCGTTCCATGTTGTCGCCGTCGGGCACGCGGCGAACGAACTCGCAACACGTGCGCGGCGCGGGAGGGGGAGACAATCTTTCGCGCATCAGGTTAGATTCCATTTCGCCAGTGCATGAGCCCGTTCGGTCACTTCCGCGCGCCGGGTGAATATGGTACGGACACGGACGATTTATTCGCGAACGCCGTCCGGCGATTATTCCATCGGAAACTACGAATGGCAAAGAGCTTCGAACTGGCGACATCGCTCAGCCATTTGATGCGGCGCGCGCAACAGTTCGCGATGGATCTCTATGACGACGAGACCGAGGCGGATGCGCTGACCGCGCGTCAGTTGGCCGTTTTGCATGCGGTCGATCAGAACGAAGGCGTCACGCAGACCAAACTCGTCGCGCAGACGGGCATCGATCGCTCGACGCTGGCCGACATGATCGAGCGCTTGGCAAAACGCGAATTGATCGTCCGTAAGCGGACGGAGGAAGACCAACGCGCGAACTCCGTCAAGATCACCGCGACCGGACGGCGCGCGCTCAAAGCGGCGCAGCCTGCGATGCAGCGGGCCGAGGCGGCGTTGCTCGAAACGTTGCCCGCACGCAACCGTGCGGAGTTCATCAAAAGCCTGAATCTGCTGGCGCAGGCGTATGCGGAAAAGCAAACGGAAGAACAAAACGGCGCGAAGAAGCGGCGCGCGCGGCGCTAAGGCTTTTCGTTGCGTTCGCTCAGTTCCGCAAGCCGTTCGGCGTTCCGCATGGCGCGCCAGCTCAAGACGCTCAGCGTCACCAATGCAATCAAGCTTATGCCGTAGGCCGGCCATACGAACGCGGCGTAGCCGCCCATTGCCCAGAACTCGCTCATGCGGGTAGCGCCTCCAGGCCTAAGCGAACCGTGCGCATGCGGCGCTGTGCTACTTCCGTGCGCATGCGTACGAGCAGCAGCGCGACGTAGAGCAGCGTGTAGGCGAGGCTCATGACGAGCAGGGGCGTCAGCATCGCGGCGGGCATCGCGGGGCCGTCCGTGCGGAGGACTGACGCGCTTTGGTGGAGCGTGTTCCACCAGTCGACCGAGAACTTGATAATCGGGATGTTGATCGCGCCGACGAGCGCCAGAATGCGCGCCGCGCGGGCAGCGCGCGTGGGTTCGTCGATCGCGCTCCAGATCACGATGTAGCCAAGGTAGAGGAAGAAGAGGATCAAGACCGACGTCAGCCGCGCGTCCCAGACCCACCATGTGCCCCACATCGGCTGGCCCCACAGCATGCCGGTGACGAGTGCGAGTGCGGTGAAGACCGCGCCGATCGGTGCGGAGGCCTTTGCGGCGACGTCGGCGAGCGGGTGTTTCCAGATGAAGGCAACGGCGCTTGCCATCGCCATCGACCCGTAGACGAACATCGACATCCAGGCGGCCGGCACGTGCACGTACATGATCCGTGCCGCGTCGCCTTGCTGGTAGTCGGGCGGCGCGACGACGAGACCCAAGTAGAGTCCTGTCAACGCAAGCGCGATCGCGGCGCCGAATACCCACGGCGTGACCTGCCGCGCGATGCGCACGAAACGAAGCGGATTTGCGTAGGCTTGCATGCGGTCCAATTTAGTTGGCGGGCTTGGCATCTGCCACGGCTAGTCCTCGTTGAGACGCAATGCCGCGGCGGCGGCGATCGGGCCCACGACCAACGCCAGCAGCGAACACGCCGTCAGAAACATCAAGGGCTGGCCGATTGGCGCTCCCGCTTGTGCATTGGCGACGGCGCTGGCGCCGAAGATCAGGAACGGGATGTTCAGCGGCAGGACGAGGATCGCCAACACGATACCACCGCGTTGCACGCTTGCACCCAATGCTGCGGCAGCCGTGCCGATCGAGCTTAAGCCCAACGTCCCGATCAGCAGCGACAGCGCGAGCGTCGGGATAGCGGAAACGCTCATGCCCAGCATCGGTGCGAGGATCGGTGCGAGCAGACTGATGATCAAACCGGACGTGATCCAGTGCGCGCAGATCTTCGCGAGCGCGACCAATTCGAGCGGGAGCGGCGAGAGGCGCAACAGGTCGAGCGTGCCGTCTTCGGTGTCGGGTTGAATGACGCGTTCGAGACCCAGCAACGTTGCGAGCAAAGCTGCGATCCAAAAGAGGCCGGGGGCGAGCGTCTTCAGCGCGGATGTTTCCGGGCCGAGGCCCAGCGGGGTCAGGATGACGATCAACGCGAAGAAAGCCGCGGACAGCGCAGCGCCGCCGCTGGAGCGGATGCCCATCAGAACGTCGTGCCACAGCAGCGCGCGAAACGTCCTCATGAACGCGGCCCCAGATAGAGCGTACGCGGATCGCCCAAGAAGGGTTCGTGGCTCGCGGCGATGACAATGCCGCCTTCCTCCAGGTGCTTTTCCGCGGCGGCGTTCAGACGGCTTTTCGACGACACGTCGAGCGCGACGAGCGGTTCGTCGAGCAGCCAGAGTTCGCGCTTTTGCAGCGACAACCGCGCGAGCGCCAGACGGTGCCGCTGACCCGCGGACAACAGACCGCCGCTGTGGTCTGCGAGCGGGCGGAGCGCCCATTCGTCCAGCGCGTTCTCGACGGCGCTTTTCGGCGCGCCAAGGATAGCCGCGTGGAATTCCAACGTTTCGCGCACGCGCATTTGCGAGCGGACGATGCCCAAGTGGCTGACGAAGTGGAATGCGCGGTCACGCGCTTCGTCGGTCAGCGGCCGATCGTTCGCGTCCAAAATGCGCAAGCGACCTGCCATCATGCCAAGGAGGCCGGCGATCACGCGCAGCAACGTCGTCTTGCCGCTGCCATTCGGCCCGTGAAGGATCAACGCTTGGCCGGGTCCGAGGTCGAAACTGACGTGGCGAAAGATCATGCGCTCGCCGCGATAGGCCGCTACGCTTTCGGCAATCACGCGCATCAGATGTCCGCGAACGAGCCGCCGCGGCCTTTGCCCGAGGCGAAGCGCGCGGCACCGGTGACGGAACCGCCGCCCGCCATCGAGGCGATGCCGTGGTCGAATTCGTTCGCCATCGCGTCGGCGTAGCTCATGTCCCATTGCTGATAGGCGGAGAGACGGTCGTGGCGCATGCAGACTTGCGGCAGGCTTGCGAGTTCGGCTGCGAGTTGTTCCGCAGCTTGGCGCGCGTGGCCTTTCGCGACCACGCGGTTGACGAGGCCGATCGTTAGCGCTTCCGCCGCGCTTACAGCGCGGCCGGTCAAGATCATGTCCATCGCGTGACCCATGCCGATGAGACGCGGCAGGCGCACGGTGCCACCGTCGATCAGCGGTACGCCCCAACGGCGGCAGAAGACGCCGAGCACCGAGCCCTCTTCCGCAACGCGCATATCGCACCACAAAGCGAGTTCAAGACCGCCCGCGACGGCCGGGCCTGCGATCGCTGCGATCACTGGCTTCGAGAGAAGGAAGCGGCTCGGGCCCATCGGGCCTTGGTCTTTGAGTATGTCCAAGCCTGCCTTGGGGGTTTCGACGCGGTTGCCCTTGTTCTCGGCAATCGCCTTCAAGTCGGCGCCCGCGCAGAACGCCCCGCCTTCGCCGTAGAAGACCGCTACGGCGGCATTGGGGTCGCGGTCGAATGCCAGGAAGGCTGCCGACAGCGCGTCGGCGGTTGGGCGATCGACGGCGTTGCGCCGGTCGGGGCGCGACAAAATCACCGTGGTGACGGCGCCGTTGTGTTCTGTGCGTACCGCTGGAGCTGTCATAGGTGCATTGCCCGGATCAATATGACTTTCTCAAGCTTGCACGGTAGCGGCTTCAAGAAAAAGCTATTAATTTCCGCGCCAATCGACCTTCCCCATCCTTCGCGACAGCCTTTCAGGAGCGCATCGCCCGTGACCGCCCACGACAGTTTCAAGTCCAAAAAGACGCTCAAAGTCGGAGCGAAGACTTACACCTACTACAGCCTGAAGGCGGCCGAGAAGAATGGCCTGACCGGCATTTCGAAGCTTCCGTATTCGATGAAGGTGCTGCTGGAAAATTTGCTGCGGCACGAGGACGGGCGCAGCGTCACGAAGGAAGATATTCAGGCGTTCGCGACGTGGTTGAATACGAAGTCGTCGGATCGCGAGATCGCCTTTCGCCCGGCGCGCGTGTTGATGCAGGACTTTACGGGTGTGCCTGCCGTCGTCGACTTGGCCGCGATGCGCGATGCGATGAAGACCTTGGGCGGCAATCCTGAGAAGATCAATCCGTTGGCGCCTGTCGACCTCGTGATCGATCACTCGGTCATGGTCGACTATTTCGGCACGAAGGACTCGTTCAAGAAGAACGTCACGCGCGAATTCGAGCGCAACGGCGAGCGCTATTCGTTCTTGCGCTGGGGGCAATCGGCGTTCAACAATTTCCGTGTTGTGCCGCCCGGCACCGGCATCTGTCACCAGGTGAACCTGGAATATCTGGCGCAGACGGTTTGGACTTCGAAGAGCAAAGACGGCAAGAAGACGATCGAGCTCGCCTATCCCGATACGCTGGTCGGCACCGACAGCCACACCGTCATGGTGAACGGGCTTGCGGTTCTTGGCTGGGGCGTCGGCGGGATCGAAGCTGAAGCGGCCATGCTGGGGCAACCGCAATCGATGCTCATTCCCGAAGTCATCGGTTTCAAACTCACAGGCAAAGTGCGCGAAGGCGTGACGGCGACGGACCTCGTGCTGACCGTCACGCAAATGCTGCGCAGGAAGGGTGTGGTCAACAAATTTGTCGAGTTTTATGGGCCTGGCTTGAACGAGTTGCCGCTGGAAGATCGCGCGACAATCGCGAACATGGCGCCGGAATACGGTGCGACCTGCGGGTTCTTCCCCGTCGACGACGAGACGATCCGATATTTGAAGGCGACCGGTCGCGCGAAGGCGCGCGTCGACCTGGTTGCGGCCTATGCGAAGGCGCAAGGCATGTGGCGCGGGCCGAAGGATCCCGACCCCGAGTTCACCGATACGCTGCAGCTCGACCTCAACGACGTGGAGCCGAGCCTTGCCGGTCCCGCGCGGCCGCAAGATCGCGTGCCGCTCCATTCGGCATCGCAAGGGTTCGCCGAGTCGCTTGCGAAGACGTTCGGTAAGGCGGGGAAGGAAACCGATACCGCCGCCTTGCCGGGGACCGAACACAGGCTTGGGCACGGCGCCGTGGTGATCGCTGCGATCACCTCGTGCACAAACACGTCCAATCCGTTTGTGATGGTGGCCGCGGGATTGGTGGCGCGAAACGCTTTGAAGAAGGGCCTTAAGATCAAGCCGTGGGTGAAGACGTCGTTGGCGCCGGGGAGCCAAGTGGTCGGCGAGTACCTGACGAAGGCGGGTCTGCAGAAAGACTTAGACAAGCTTGGGTTCAACGTCGTGGGCTTCGGCTGCACGACATGCATCGGCAATTCAGGTCCGCTACCGGACAATGTTACGGAGGCGATTACGAAGAGCGATCTGGTCGCCGCGGCCGTGCTTTCGGGGAACCGCAATTTCGAGGGCCGCGTCAATCCGCTGACGCGGGCGAACTATCTGGCGTCGCCGCCGCTTGTCGTTGCCTACGCGCTGGCAGGTTCGATGACGATCAATCTCATCACCGACCCCATTGGGCACGACAAAAAAGGCACGCCCGTCTATTTGAAAGACATTTGGCCGAGCGCGAAGGACGTCGCAGCGACGGTGCGAAAAGCCGTCACCACGAAACTCTTCCGCGAACGCTACGCCGACGTGTTCGACGGCGGACCTGCTTGGAAGAAGATAGGTGTGAAGAAGTCGCTGACGTATCCGTGGGATATCGGTTCCACCTATGTGCAGCAGCCGCCCTATTTCGAAGGCATTACGCAAGAACCCGTGCCGATCACGGACGTCAAGGGCGCGCGGATTCTCGGGCTGTTCGGGGATTCGATTACGACCGATCACATCAGCCCCGCCGGCGACATTCGGTCGTCGAGCCCGGCCGGCGAGTTCCTGCAAGAGCGGCAGGTTCGGCAGACGGACTTCAACTCTTATGGCGCGCGACGCGGCAATCACGAAGTGATGATGCGGGGTACGTTTGCCAACATCCGCATCAAGAACCAGATGGTGCCCGGCGTCGAAGGCGGCGTCACCAAGCATCAGCCCTCGGGCGAGCAGATGACGATCTATGGCGCCGCCATGCGCTATCAAAGCCAAGGCGTTCCGCTGGTCATTTTTGGCGGCAAGGAATACGGCACCGGATCGTCGCGCGATTGGGCGGCGAAGGGGACGCGATTGCTCGGCGTGCGTGCTGTGATCGTCGAGAGCTTCGAGCGCATTCACCGTTCGAACCTGGTCGGCATGGGCGTGCTGCCTTTGCAGTTTCAAGACGGCAAGTCTTGGCGCACCCTAGGTTTGACCGGCGCGGAACTCGTCGACATTCCGGGACTCGAGGGTGGGCTGAAGCCGCGGCAGTTGTTGACGCTTCGCATCACGTACGCGGACGGGCGGGGCGAAGATGTGACGGTAACGCTTCGGATCGATACGCTGGACGAGATCGAGTATTTCCGGAATGGCGGAATTCTGCACTACGTGCTCAGGGGGCTCGCGAAAGCGGCATAAACCATGAGCCCCGGAACACCGGTTCGTGACTAGGCATTGAGGGCGGACGCGGACTAGGATTCTGACGCAATGAAGACTCCAGCTTCCCTGAAAAACCTCCGCGCCGGGTGCCTTGCTGCACTCGGCGCGCTGCTTTTCTGGCAGGGCGCGAACGCGGGCGACATGCAGAAGCAAACGGTCTTCGTCGAGCTTTATACGAGCCAGGGTTGCTCGTCGTGCCCTGAAGCCGATGTGATCCTGGGAGAGCTGAAGAAGCGCGACGACGTCGTGGCGTTGTCGTTCAGCGTCGACTACTGGGACTACATCGGCTGGCGCGACACACTGGCCAAGCACGAGAACACGGTGCGTCAGCAGGCCTATGAAAAGGTGTTGCCATCGCATCGCGTTTACACGCCGCAGATCGTCATCGACGGCGCGCAAGATATGCCGGGTAACCAGCGGCAAGACGTCGTGGATGCAATCCAGCGCCGTGCGTCCGGATATCAGGGTAAGCGGGTTCAGATCGCGCTGTCACAAGCGGGCGATACCGTGGAGGTTCGTATCGGCGCTTTGGCGGGTGTCAAACCGGCAACGGTTTGGCTTGCGCATACGGCGTCGTCGCGCACGGTAAAGATCGGAAGCGGCGAGAACTTCGGCCGCACGATCACGTACCACAATGTGGTGCGCGACTTCTCGGCGGTCGGGCGTTGGTCGGGCGAGGCGATGACGCTGGAGCTGCCCGCGCGCGGCGCGCCCTGCGAAAACACAGACGGCGTTACGGTCTGGCTGCAGACCGGTAACCCAGGCCCGGTGCTCGGCGCGGCGCAGCTTTAGGTCAGCGAGAAATAATCAGCGGCCGATGGGGCGCAGCAGGTCTTCCATCGGCGCGGTCATTAGGGTGCCCTTGTAGCGCGGGATCTTGTACGCCCAGCCACCGACAAGCGCGTTGATCTCTTTGGCTTCCTTTGGCACGTC
>JBKJZU010000522.1:0-4494 GCA_046715015.1 Micropepsaceae bacterium | reverse complement strand
CGCCGGTTGAGTGCCGCATCGCGCGCCTGCCAGTGCAAGTCGAGGCAGGTGTCAGCGAACTCAAGGAGTTCGGCCTCCGACCGCAAGTTCGCACCATCGATGAAGTCCCCAACGCTGATGTCGGTGAACGGAGGCATGATCTTTCCGAAGACCGATGTATCGCACTGCATGTCCGCTGCCGGCAGCTGTTCGACGTGCCCCAGCGCCCAAAGTAAAACGATAAGGCGCTCCGACTGCCAACTGAGATTGATGCGCTGCTTTTTCGAAAGTGCAACGGCATCGACCAGCCCGGCTTCCATTGGCGAAAGCGCTTCAAACAGATTGTTTTCGGCGAGCCAATTGAGAACGTCTTCGCGTGAAGCGTTCGAGGTCAACCCCCAAACGCCGAACAACGCTAGCGCGCGGCGGGCAACGTCGTCAGCGCTTCGCACGACATCTTCGATTGCGTCGTCATCCATGTCACGTCAAGTTCGGCGCGCCCGCGGGTGCGCGCTCTCGTATACCCTGAGCAAGTGCGTTTCGTCGACCGCCGTATAACGCTGCGTCGTCGATAGCGAGGCGTGGCCGAGCAGTTCTTGAATCGCGCGCAAGTCGCCGCCGGCCGCAAGCAGATGCGTCGCGAACGCGTGGCGTAGCGCGTGCGGCGTGGCACTCTCCGGTAAGCCGAGCAGCCGCCGCAAATGCTGCATCAGCCCCTGCACGATGCGCGGGTGCAGCCGCTTGCCCCGCGCGCCGTAAAACACCGGGTCATCGCGTGTCGCGCCGAACGGGCAGAGCTTCACGTAAGCCTCGATCGCCTCGCGCGCTTCCGGCAGCACCGGCACGACGCGCTGCTTGTTGCCTTTACCGGTGATCACCATCGCGTCCGGCAACGGCAGTGCGCCGCGGTTCAAGCCGAGCGCTTCCGAAATACGCAACCCCGCGCCATAGAGCAGCGTCAGCACCGCCACATTGCGCGCCGCGATCCAAGGCTCGTTGCCCAAGATCTCCGCTTCGTCGAGCAGCATCTGCGCGCCGTCGATCGACACTGGCTTAGGCACGGAGACGGGCAGCTTCGGCGGCCGCACGCGCCGGACCGCGATGTTCTCTGCCAAACCCTGCTTCTGCAAAAACATGAAGAACGTTCTGAGTGCCGACACCGCGCGCGCCACGCCGCGCGGCCCCAAGCCGTCTGCGCGCCGCGTCGCGAGCCACCCGCGCACATCGGCCGCCGACACGTCCTTCAGCGCAGCAAGATCGACCGTCTCCCCGCGATGGACGCCAAGGAAGCCCAAGAACCCGCCGACATCATGTGTGTACGCCTCGACCGTCTTCGGCGACAACCGGCGCACATGCATCATCTGCTCGCGCCAATTCTGAAACGCACCCGCGCCGTCCATCAAGATGGCTCACGCGGAGTCGCGGAGGACGCGGAGAAGAACAACAGAGATTGAAACGCCAAGATGCTCAGTCCTATCAAGGAAGGCGCCGGCGCGCGCAGCGCGCAAGAGTGGCGCTTCGCGCCAAACCGGCGGCGTTGTCGTACCAAGAGCATCTTGGCGATCTTGGTGTTTCAATTCTCTTACTACTGCGCGTCCTCCGCGGCTCCGCGTGCCTATTTACTTCCGCGGCACGGTCTGACCCGTCTTCGCCCAATCGGCCAAGAACGCGGCGAGGCCCTTGTCGGTCAGCGGATGCTCGATCAATTGCTTGAACACGCTGGGCGGCAGCGTCACCACATCCGCGCCCGCCTTCGCCGCTTCCGTCACATGCATCGGATGACGCACGGATGCGGCCAAGATCTCGGTCTCAAGCCCGATGTAGTTGTCGTAGATCTGCCGGATGTCGCGGATGAGCGCCATCCCGTCCTCGCCAACGTCGTCGAGCCGCCCGATAAACGGCGAGATGAACGTCGCGCCTGCCTTTGCGGCGAGCAGCGCCTGGTTCGCCGAGAAGCACAAGGTCACGTTCACCATCGTGTCCTCCTCGCTCAACGTCCGGCACGCGCGCAATCCCGCCCACGTGAGCGGCACTTTCACCGCGATGTTCTCGGCGATCTTCGCCAGCGCGCGGCCCTCGGCGAGCATCCCGTCAACGTCCGTCGCAGTGACTTCCGCGCTGACCGGCCCTTCGACCAAGTCGCAAATCTCGCGAATCGCATCGACGAAATTCCGCCCCGATTTCGCAATCAGCGACGGATTTGTCGTGACACCGTCCACAAGCCCCGTCGCCGCCCAGGTTTTGATCTCGCCGACATCGGCCGAATCGAGGAAGAATTTCATGGTCCTTGACCTTCTGATCGCAATCGGGCGGACCATAGCGCATGGCGCTTGAAGCCGAAGCAGAAATTGCCGCCAAGCCTGTGGAAGGCGACGTCGTCGGCATCGTGGTTCCGCGGCCGCTGAAAGGCGCGCTCGACTACCGCGTGCCCGAAGGCGTGCGCCTCGCGCGCGGCGATATTGTGGAAGTGCCGCTTGGCCGCGGCGGGGACGCGACGCTTGGCGTCGTATGGGGAAAAGGCGAGGGCGGTTTCGATCGTGCGCGGCTCAAAGAAATCACCCGCCGCTTCGACGTCCCGCCGCTGAAAGAAGAACTGCTGCAATTCGCGGCCTGGATCGCGAATTACGTCGTCGCCCCGTTGGGTGACGTGGTGAGCCTGTTCCTCCGCGCACCCGACGCGCTCGAACCCGAACGCGATCGCAAAGCAATTCGCATCGGCGCAACCCGCCCTGAGAAACTGACCGAAGCCCGCGCCCGCGTGCTCGACATCGCAAGCGACGGTCTCGCGCGCCGCCTCTCGGAACTCGCGGAGGCGGCTGGCGTCAGCGCCGCCGTCGTCAGCGGCCTCGTCAAACTGCGCGCGCTCGAAGAAGTAACGATGCCGCCCTACCGTCCAGGCCCGCCGCCCGATCCTTCGTTTTCGGGCCCGACACTCTCGGCCGCACAGACGAAAGCGGCGGCGCACTTGATCAAAGCGGTGAACGCGCACCGCTTCGAGGCGATGCTGCTCGACGGTGTCACCGGCTCCGGCAAAACCGAAACCTATTTCGAAGGTGTCGCCGCAGCACTCCTGCAAAAGAAGCAGGCGCTGATCCTGCTGCCCGAAATCGCGCTCACCGTCCAATTCCTCGACCGCTTCACGAAGCGTTTCGGCGTCAGGCCGACGGAATGGCACTCCGATCTCACGCAAGCTCAGCGCCGCCGCAACTGGCGCGCCGTGATGTTGGGCGATGCACGCGTCGTCGTCGGCGCTCGATCTGCGCTGTTCCTGCCGTTCAAGGAACTCGGCCTCATCATTGTCGACGAAGAACACGACACCGCGTTCAAGCAGGAAGACGGTCTCATCTACCACGCGCGCGACATGGCGGTCGTACGCGCGCGAATGGAGAGTTGCCCGATCGCGCTTTGCTCGGCGACGCCGTCGCTCGAAACCTGGGTCAACGCGGAAAGCGGCCGCTACGCGCGCCTGCATCTGCCTGAGCGCCACGGCAAAGCGAAGCTGCCCCAAGCAACACTGATCGACATGCGTAAGGAGGAGACGCAGGCCGGCGAATTCCTCTCCCCAACACTCGTGCAAGCCGTCGTAGATACGGTTGCGCAAGGCGAACAGGCGATGCTGTTCCTAAACCGCCGTGGCTTCGCCCCGCTCACGCTCTGCAAGGCCTGCGGCCACAAGATGGGCTGCCCGCGCTGCATCTCCTGGCTGGTCGAGCATCGCTATCGCCGCAAGCTCGTCTGCCACCATTGCGGCTACGACCGGCAAATGCCTGCTTCGTGCCCCGAATGCAAAGCAGTGGGCGCCTTCATTGCCTGCGGCCCTGGCGTCGAACGCGTCGCCGAAGAGGTCGCGCGAAAATTCCCGGATGCCCGCACGAACATCGCCTCAAGCGACACGATGTCAGGCCCGCGCCAAATCCAACTCGCGATTGAGGCGGTCGCGAACCACGAAGTCGACATCTTGATCGGCACGCAGATCGTCGCGAAGGGCCACAACTTCCCGATGCTCACGCTCGTCGGTGTTGTCGACGCGGACTTGGGGCTGGAAGGCGCCGATCCCCGCGCGCGCGAACGCACGTTCCAACTCTTGCACCAAGTCTCTGGCCGCGCGGGCAGGGCGGACCGTCCGGGCCGCGTGCTGATCCAAACGACGGATCCGAACCACCAAGTGCTGAAGGCGATCGCCTCCGGCAACCGCGACGCGTTTTACGCCGTCGAATGGGGCAAGCGCGAAACGGCGGGCCTGCCGCCGTTCGGCCGCATGGCGGCGCTCATACTCTCAGGCCGAAAGGAACAAGCCGTCCACGAAGCCGGCGAAATGCTCGCCGCGTGCGCACCGAATGCGAAGGGCGTGCAGGTGTGGGGTCCGGCGCCGGCCCCGCTATCGATGATCCGCGGTCAGACGCGTCTTCGCCTTGCCGTTCACACCGACCGCACCGTGAACTTGCAAGGCTACCTGCGCGCCTGGCTCGACCCAATAAAAATGCCGTCGTCGGTGTTTCTCACCATCGACGTCGA